>CAUQQW010000061.1:0-13250 GCA_963520365.1 uncultured Kingella sp. | reverse complement strand
CCTTGCAGGATAAGGCTTGTGGGGAGTTTTAGCACCTTTTTTGTTACTTATGCCCGGTTTTCATATTTTTTCAAAACCGCGTTGTGCTCCTCGTCCAAGGATTCGTATTCAAAATGCTTGCACGACAGCGCGCCTGCCTGCGCAATCAACGGCAGCAGCAACAGCACCCATAAAGCAAAATGTTGATTTAGCTTTTTCATTGTTCACTCCCTTATTTGCATTTCAGGCTGCCTCAACGCATGGTTAAGGCAGCCTGAAAACGGGTTTTACCAATAGCCCAATTGTTTCCACCACATAATGCCGATGGTGCAGAAAATCAGGATTTCAACCGCGCTCATCACAAAGCCCGCAATCCACCATTCGCCCATTGTGGTGTAGCCCGAATTATAGATAACGGGCGATGAGCCTGATGCGTAGTGGGTGAGCGACATCATAATGCCTGTACTGGCAGCAAGAATCAGCGCGAACAGCATGGGCGGTGCGCCCAAATGCAAGCCCACGGCGTAGAACGCGCCGAGCATGGCGGTAACGTGTGCCGTGCCACTGGCAAACATATAGTGCGAATAGATATACACCACAGCCAGCAAGGCGCAGCCCCAAATCCATCTCAAACCCAAGCCTTGGATTTGTTGCCCCATCATGTCGGAGAACCATTTAATCAAACCCAGCTTGTTCAGGAAGGTTGCCATCATCACCAAGGCGGCAAACCATACGATGGTGTCCCACGCGCCTTTTTCTTTCAGCACATCATCCCATGTTAAAACGCCAGTGAGCAGCAGCAAGGAGATACCAAGGAAGGTGGTGGTGGTGGCATCCACTTTGATGCCAAACGGCGCAAGAGCGCCTGCCCACAACAGCAGCAAGATGCCAAACACGCCCAGCGTGATTTTTTCGTGTTTGCTCATTGGACCCATTTCTTGGAGCTTGGCGCGCGCCATTTGTGGCGCATCGGGCGTGCTGGTGATTTCGGGTTTATACAAGGCATACAAAATAATCGGCATCAAAATCATCGCAATCATCCCTGGTACCGCCATGGCAACAAACCATGTACCCCATGAGATGTGGATTTTGCTGTCGGTGGCTTTGGCAACCAAATCCACCACCAAAGGATTGGGCGCGGTGGCGGTTAGGAAAATCAGGCAGGAGATGATGTTGGCGTGGTAGTTCACCAATGCCAAATAGCGCCCGATTTTGTTTTGCGTGCCTTTTTCGGGGTCTGAATCAAAGCTGCTGGCGATTGCTTTCATAATCGGATGCACAATCGCGCCGCCGCGTGCGGTGTTGGATGGGGTAACGGGCGCAATCAGCAAGTCGCACAAGGCTAGGCTATATGCCACGCCGATGGTTTTTTTGCCAAACAGCGACAGGAACAAATAGCCGATGCGCGTGCCCAGCCCTGTTTTGAGCAGGCTGCGCGAAATCATGATGGCGATACCAATCATCCAAATCAGCGGGCTGTTCAGGCTGCTTAACGCGTCTTTGGCGGCTTGGGCGGCGGGGTTTTTGATGGGATTGCCGTCTGCGCCCAGCTCGGGCACGGTTACTTGCAGCAACGCCACAATGGTCATGGCAAGCATCGCCATCGCGCCGATGGGCATGGCTTTGCCGATGATGCCCGCGATGATGCCGATAAACAGCGCAAGCAGATGCCACGCGTTGGGCGCGACGCCTTCGGGCGCGGGGATGAACCAGAGAATTAGCGTTAGGGCTAATGCTATGGCGGCTGGGATTGGTTTAAAGCCCATGATTTCACCTCGTGAAAGTTGAGTTAAGAAAGAAAAGGTTTAATCGGTTTCAGGCTGCCGCTGCGCGATTTGCGCCTGCCGGGGCAATTTAGGCAGCCTGAAACGCCATTTTAGCAAACATGATTTAACTCTTAAATAACACGTTTTGCCTTGATATAACTTAAATTAACAGTGCAACCGTTTTTCAGGCTGCCCGACTGGTTGCGGGCAGCCTGAAAAGTGTGTCGGGCGGTGTGCCATCCGTTATGGATAGGGCGCGGGAAGCCGCTCGGGCAGCCTGAAACGGCATTCATCCGTTTTCAGGCTGCCTTGGCACCGTTTATTTGCTTTCGGGCAAGCCGTATTCAATCGGGAAGGTGCGCATGGAGCTGGCGACCACGGTTGCTGCGCCTGTAATCAAGCCGCAGCGTCCTGCCCCCGGCATAATGTTCACCAGATTTTGCAGGGCGTGCAAATCGTCTTCGGTGCTGGTGCCGTTGTCCACGCGCTCAACCAAGCGGGCAAGTTGGTAGGTGCCGCCTTTGCAGGGCGGGCATTGTCCGCAAGAATTGTTGGCAAAGAATTGGATGTAATCGGCGGTTTTGCGCACGATGCTGGTGCCCTCAGAAACCACAATCATCGCGCCTGTGCCCAAGCCTGAATTGCGCTCTTTGGCGGAAACGAAGTCCAAGGGCACGTCTAAATCTTTGGCGGTAAGAATGTTGTTGGATGGCCCGCCCATAAACACGGCTTTAAACGTGCGCCCTTCTAGCATCCCGCCGCCGTAGTTTTCAATCAATTCGCGCAGGGTGATGCCCATCGGCAGTTCAAACAATCCTTCGTTTAACACGTCGCCCGATAGCGAATACAGCTTCGTGCCTACGCCGTTGGCGCGTCCCAAGCTGCGATACCATTCCGCGCCTTTGCGCAAAATGTGCGAAACGTGCGCCAAGGTTTCGGTGTTATTGAGCAAGGTCGGCTCGCCTGCCACGCCTTTTTGGAATGGGAACGGCGGTTTGTATTGCGGGAATGGGAAGCCGCCGTTGAGCCATGAAATTACGGCGGTTTCTTCGCCGCCGATGTAGCGTCCTGATGATTCGGTTACTTTGATGGTGAGCGGTTTGCCTAGATGCGCTTCAATGCGTTGAAACAGCGCGTGTTTTTGCCATTGGGCGATGGCTTCGCGCGTGGCGGCGAGCGATTCGGTGAGATGGGGGTTGATGTAGAGAATGATGTTGTTGGCGCGGGTGTAAACAGCGGCAATCAATGCACCCTCAATCACTTGATGCGGCGCGTGTTCCAGCAAGAAGCGGTCTTTGAATGTGCCCGGTTCGTCTTCGTTGGCGTTGCAGACCACATAGCGGTCGCCGCTTTCGCTGGGCGATTCCGCCATCGCTGTCCATTTGCGGTGGGTGGGGAAGCCTGCGCCGCCCATGCCGCATAGCCCTGCGTCTTCCAGCACTTTGGCGATGTTATCGGGCGCGGTTAAGGCGTTGTTCAAGCCCTCACCGCCGCCCACGGCGAGCCATGCGTTTAAGTCGGAGCCGACTAGGCGGCTGGGGTGGAGTAATACTTGGTTCAATTCGTTTTTCATGATTTTGATTCCGTGTTGGGGATTGGGTGGCGGCAGCCTGAAAAGGCTGGGATGGTGCATTCGTGGTTTTCAGGCTGCCTTTGCTGGATGAGGAACGCGGCGCGTTAAGCTGATTTGCTGCGGATGGCGTTTTAGCTTTGCTCGTTTTCAGGCTGCCTATTGGCTGCGGCTAAGGCAGCCTGAAAAGCCGAATGCTGTGCCGCGTTAGTTATCAATCGCGCAAACCAATCCTGCGTGTTCTTTCCAATCAAATGTGCCGTAATCGGGATACAACACAGGCGCTTTCACATCGCTTTTCACGCCCGCTTTTTGCAAGGCGCGCTGGAAGTTGTGAACGTGTTCCAAACCACCGCGCACATTGCTGCGGCGTGGGGCTTTGGCGGCGGCGCGTCCTGCGCGTCTGCCAAAGCTGATGATGTCTAGCAGCGCGTTGCCCATTAAGCGGTTGCGCCCGTGGATGCCGCCTGATACTTCGCCTGCGGCATACAAGCCTTTCACGGTGGTTTCGCCATCGCCGTTGATTTCAATACCGCCGTTTTGATAATGCAGCGTGGGGTGGATGATGAGCGGCTCGCTTTCGGGGTGCACATCGCATTTGTGGGCGACGTGTCCCAGCGTTACCAAGCGTTTCATAATATCGGGCTGCTCGGCGATGATGCGGGGCGTGTCCAAAAACACGCCCACTTGCCCATCGCGCACCACGCCGCGCCCTTCTTGCACTTCGCGCAAAATCGCGGCGGCAACCACATCGCGCGGCTGCAATTCGTCCACAAAACGCTCGCCCAAGCCATTGACCAATTTGGTGCCTGCCGAGCGCGTGGCTTCGGAAATCAGCGCGCCTGCCATGTGCGGCGGATGGGCAACGCCTGTCGGGTGGTATTGGAAGCTGTCCATATCGCGCAGTTTCGCGCCGATGCGATACGCCAGCACCAAGCCATCGGCGGTTGCGCCGTAGTGGTTGGAAGTAGCGAAGCCTTGCAAATGCAAGCGTCCCGAGCCGCCTGTCGCCAAGATTACGGCGTTGGCGTAAACGGTTACCAGTTGGCGTTTTTCCAAGTCATACAACACCGCGCCCACGCAGTTGCCCTCGTTGTCGGACAACAATTCCACGGCGGGATGGCGATTTAGCTGGGTGATGCGCGGTTCAATTTCCACCGCTTCGCGCAGCACTTTCATCATCTCCAAGCCTGTGAAGTCGCGGTGGCACAAGATGCGCTGCGCGGTTGTGCCACCTGCTTTTTTGCGCACCAGCTTGCCATTGCGGTCGCCGCCTTGGGTGTCAAAATCCATGCCCAAGCCAATCAACCAGCGAATTGCCGATGGCGCATCGCTCACCATTTGGGCAACCAATTCTTTCTTGCCCGCCATGTGTCCGCCTTTGATGGTGTCATCATAATGGCGTTGCAAGCTGTCGTCCTCGCCCACGGCAGCCTGAATGCCGCCTTCTGCCATCACGGTGTTGCTGTCGCCGATGCGCAGCTTGTTCGCCATAATCACGCTTACGCCCTCGGCTGCGGCGGTTAAAGCCGCCGCCGCGCCCGCGCCACCGCCGCCAATCACCAGCACATCGGTTCGCATACTTTCCGCGCCTGCCAAATCGTAGTCTTCAATCAAAGGATGGGCGGTAAGCAAACGGGCTAAATCGGGATGACAAGAATCGCCCGCGTTCACGCCCACGCTCAATGTGGTGTGCGCGCTGGGGGCGTAGTCGGGGTGGAACGTTTTGAGCAAAACGTCTTTTTCGGGCAGCGTGCCGTTCAGTTGCGGCTCGGCGCGGCGCAGGTTGGCTAACGCGGTTTCGTAATCAATGCCTTTTATGGTATGAGTCATTTTCAGGCTGCCTTTCTTAATCAATTTCTACTCTAATCTTGCCGCTATCAATTTCTTGCAAACGGCGCATCAAATCAACAGGGCGCAAGGTGCGCGCGGCTTTCATGCGGCGGGCAAACAAGCCCAAATGGTTGGGGCGGATATGCTCGGGGCAAGCCAGCGTGCATAGGTTGCACATCACGCATTCGTCAAACGTGTTGGACGCGGTGGAAAAATCGCCCGACACCACTTGCGCCACGCCGTTTTGCACTTCCAAGCCTTTGGGGCAAGCCGCATCGCAGCCGCCGCAATGGCGACAGTTTTTGGCTTCGGGGAAGGTTTCATCCACTTCGTCCAGCCAGTTCCAGCCATCGCCCACTTTGTTCATGTCGTAATAATGAATCCGCGCGGGCAAGAAGTAATCAATAAAGCTCACCTGCATCCCCTGCTCAATTTTGGTTTCGCAGCCCAATTTGGTTTCCGCCTTGCGCTCGCCTTCTTTGCGCACCAAGCAGCGGCAAGAGCCGCACACGCCCTGCCCCATGCAGCCCACGTTTGCCGTAATCGCTTTGCCTGCATGGGCAAGTGCTTGAATAATGGATGAATTGGCGGGGGCTTGGATTTCTTTGCCGTCAATCACCAAGGTGTAAAGTTCTTCGCTCATGGTTGAGTTCCTGTGTTTAAAAAGTTGGTTTTAAATTGAATACATGAAATTCTACCAGCAAAGTTGTAATCATCCATCGTAGTAAAAATACAAACATTTTCCGAGCAATTTACTCATGTTTTATTGTGTTTATTTACGCAAATTTTTGTTTACTCTGTTGATTAAACAATTATTTTATAGTGAACTATTCGCAACAATCGCGCAAAAATGCCCTAGATTTCTTACTTTATATTAAGAATGGTAAATATTCCCAACTATCCGCTTGACTTATCTGAATATTTTTAAACGATAAATTTTTTTCAGGCTGCTATTTGTTTAATTTTGTTAGATTTTTAATAAATGAAGCATTTTTGACAATAGTCAAACCTCCCCGTTTTGCCTATGACAAATCTCGCAAAAAACGGTAATTTTCGCCAGCATAAATTTAATAAAATTTCAGCCGAATGTAATGAGCAATCGTAATCCATTACATTTTCAGACTGTCTCTGTTTTTTCATCGTCTTTAAAGGACACCAACCATGACTACAATCAAACAAGAAGACTTTATCCAAAGCATAGCCGATGCGTTTCAATTCATCAGCTATTACCACCCCAAAGACTTCATCGACGCGCTCAACGAAGCCTTGCAAAAAGAGCAAAACCCCGCCGCCAAAGACGCGATGACGCAAATTTTGGTCAACAGCCGTATGTGCGCCGAAGGGCATCGCCCGATTTGCCAAGACACGGGCATCGCTACCGTGTTTTTAAAAATTGGCATGAACGTGCAATGGGATGCCAGCATGAGCGTGCAAGAGATGGTGAACGAAGGCGTGCGCCGCGCTTATACCCACCCCGATAACGTGTTGCGCGCGTCTGTATTGGCAGACCCTGCGGGCAAGCGCATCAACACCAAAGACAACACGCCTGCGGTGGTGCACACCGAAATCGTGGCGGGCGATAAGGTGGAAGTGATTTGCGCGGCAAAAGGCGGCGGCTCGGAAAACAAATCCAAGCTGGCGATGCTGAACCCATCCGACAGCATTGTGGATTGGGTGCTGAAAACCGTGCCGACTATGGGCGCGGGTTGGTGTCCGCCCGGAATTTTGGGCATTGGCATTGGTGGCACGCCTGAAAAAGCGATGTTGATGGCAAAAGAAAGCCTGATGGGGCATATTGATATCCACAAATTGCAAGACAAAGCCAAATCGGGCGCAGAATTGAGCACGGTGGAGCAGCTGCGCTTGGAAATTTATGAAAAAGTGAACGCGCTAGGCATCGGAGCGCAAGGCTTGGGCGGCTTGACCACGGTGTTAGACGTGAAAATCTTGGATTACCCCACCCACGCGGCGGGCAAACCTGTTGCCATGATTCCCAACTGCGCGGCAACCCGCCATGTGGAATTTGAACTGGACGGCAGCGGCCCTGCCCATTTGCAAGCGCCGAGCTTGGAAGATTGGCCCGACATCACATACAGCCCCGACAACGGCAAGCGTGTAAACGTGGGCACGCTCACCAAAGAAGAAGTCGCCACTTGGAAAACAGGCGATGTGTTGCTGCTGAACGGCAAAATCTTAACAGGGCGCGATGCCGCGCATAAACGCTTGATTGATATGCTAAACAAGGGCGAGCCGCTGCCTGTGGATTTCAAAAACCGCATTATTTACTACGTGGGGCCTGTTGACCCTGTGCGCGATGAAGTGGTGGGTCCTGCTGGTCCGACAACCTCCACCCGCATGGATAAATTTACCCGCCAAATGCTGGAACAAACAGGCTTGCTCGGCATGATTGGCAAATCGGAACGCGGCGCGGACACTTGCCAAGCAATTGCCGATAACCAAGCGGTTTACTTGATGGCAACAGGCGGCGCGGCGTATTTGGTGGCGAAAGCGATTCAATCGTCCAAAGTGTTGGCGTTCCCTGAATTGGGCATGGAAGCGATTTACGAGTTTGAAGTGAAAGATATGCCTGTTACCGTTGCCGTAGACAGCAAGGGGCAGTCGGTGCACGCGATTGCGCCGAAACAATGGCAAGCGAAGATTGGGATTATTCCTGTGGAAGCGTAAGCCGCGCAGGATGCGGTTTCAGGCTGCCTGTGGTTGGTTTAAAGGCAGCCTGAAAATGATGAAACACGATTGGGTGGTTGAACTGCACAATCGTGTTTTTTGTTTGTGCTTGTTTGTTTACTAGATTGAAACCTTTGCAAAATCTGTAACCGATGGAGCGTCGGCGGCTCGCCGACATTTTGGAAAATCAGTAATGCTATGTTTAATAAGCAATTTGGCGACGAGCCGTCGCCGCTCCATTTTAGGTTTTAGGCTGTTGTTGGGCGTTTTGCAAAGGTTTCAGATTGATAGAAGCAGCCTGAAAACGCATGGATAATGTTTTCAGGCTGCCTTAATGTTCACAGATGACACCCCAAAGGCAGCCTGAAACCATCCCCGCGTGGGATGCAGGGGCTTGCCCCTGATCGTGGTAGGCGGAGAAACGCCTGCTCTGGCAAAAAATAGGCAGCCTGAAAACCATTTACCCCACTTTCAGGCTGCCTAATCTATAATCCACCCCCATCGCCATCCATCCCCGCTTGCGCCATCATGCTCCATCTCTACCAATCCAACCGCCTTGAAGACATCGCCCAAATGCTCGCGCGCATCCAACAAATCGCGCCGTTGGAAAGCCCGTTTGCTGCCGAAGAAATCGTTGTCCAAAGCCAAGGGATGCGCCGCTATATCAGCCAATACCTTGCCCGCGAAACGGGCATTGCTGCCAATCTGCATTTCAGCCTGCCTGCGGGCTTGGCGTGGCGGTTGATGCGCGAAGCCATGCCCGATATTCCCGCGCTCAGCCCGTTTTCATCCGAAGTGATGCGCTGGCGGCTGCTCGCGCTGTTTCAATCCGCCGAGTTCGCGCAATCGCCCGATTTTGCCGCCGCGCGTCAAGCTCTTGCGCCGTATCTCAACAATGGCGATTACGCTGCCTATCAGCTTGCGGGGCAGCTTGCCGACGTGTTTGACCAATATCTCGTTTACCGCCCCAATTGGATAGAAACTTGGGCAGCAGGAAAATTGGTGCCTGAGCTTACCAACAGCCGCAGCGCAGCGCAGCAAATCTGGCAAGCCCAGCTTTGGCAACATCTAGACGATGGCAAACAAGGCGCGCCGCATCGCGTTCAATTATGGCGCACGCTGATGCAATCGCTTGCCGCGCCCAATTTCAGGCTGCCGCAGCGCTATTTTGTCTTTGGCATCGCCACGCTCGCGCCCATGTATTTGCACCTGCTCGCCCAGCTCGCCCAGCGCTGCGACGTGCACATTTTCGCGCTCAACCCCAGCCAAGAATATTGGGGCAACATTATTGAACCCGTGCAAATTCTCGCCAATCCCGCACTTTTGAGTTTAGGCGCGCTGGGTCATCCCCTGCTCGCTTCGTTGGGCAAACAAGGGCGCGATTTTTTCAACACACTCAGCGAAACCGATGCCCAGCTACATATTGAATCCTACGAAAGCAACCCCCAATCTCCCAACCTGCTGCACAGCATCCAACACCAAATCCAAACGCTTACCCTGCCCGATACCGCCTACCAAAACGGCTGGCTTGACCTACACCAAGACCATCTGCGCCAACACGTTTTGCCGCACAACACCGCGCAGCAACAAGCGTTTCAGGCTGCCCATAGCGCCGCGCACGCCCAATTGGTTGCCCGCTTGCAAGAACCAGATCCCGAATTTTCAGCCATCTTACAAAACTCAAAATACTTTGGCGAAGTAAACACGCGGATGGCTCGCTATATCGCCCAGCCCAACGATGAAAGACTCGCCGCGCTCGCAAGCAGCCTGAAAAACCCCCAACTGCACGAAATCGCAGCCAACAGCACTATCCAAACCATCGTGCAATACCAACGCGCCGTTGCGCAATGTCGGCGCGACATCGCCCTTGCCCAGCTTAACGCCGACCCCAGCATCCAAATCCACAGCGCGCACAGCCCCCTGCGCGAACTGCAAATCCTCAAAGACCAACTGCTTATTTTGCTCGCCCAACACCCCGATTGGCAGCCGCACGACATCGCCATACTCACCCCCCATATAGAACCCTACACCCCCTATATAGAAGCCATCTTCGGCAAAAACAGCCCACACCCCCTGCCCTACAGCCTATCCGACACCCAAATCGTCCACCGCCAGCCGCTGCTGGATGCGCTGGAACAAATTCTCGCCCTGATAGACAGCCGCTTTGAAGCCGACAAACTGCTCGCCCTGCTGGATAACGAGCTTATTCTCGCCACCCACCAACTCACGCGCGACGATTTGCCGCTGATTCACGACACCGTTGCCCAGCTCAACATCCGCTGGGGCAGCGATGCCGCCCAACGCAGCCAACACAGCAGCCAGCCCAACGCCCAATACACATGGCAACAAGGGCTAGAACGCCTTGTGCTCGGCTTTATGCTGCCTGAAAACCCACAAAACCCCATCTGGCACAACATCGCTCCACACGAAAGCAACCCCAATCACCAAGCTACACTCAGCCGCTTCGCCGCCCTAGTCCACACCCTAATCCAACACCAAAACCAATGGCAAACCCCCGCCACCATCCCGCAATGGAACGAACGCATCCACAACCTAATCAACGACCTAATCACCCCCCAAAGCGACAACGACCACCAAGCCCACCAACAGCTTGAAACCATCCTTGCCAACTGGCAAAACGAAGCCCAAACCGCCCACTACACCCAAGCCATAGACCAAACCATCGCCATCCAACACCTAAACCAATACCTTACCAGCCAAAACGACGCAGGCTTTTTGCGCGGCGGCATCACCATTTGCAGCATGGTGCCCATGCGCAGCCTGCCCTTTAAAGCCATCTGCCTACTCGGGCTGAACGACGGCGACTATCCGCGCAACACCAAAGCCGCGCCCTACGACCTTATCGCCCAGCATCCGCAAAAAGGCGACCGCGCTCGCCGCGACGACGACCGCTATCTATTCCTAGAAGCCATCCTATCCGCCCGCGAAGTGCTTTACCTTTCCTACATCGGCAAAGACATCCGCACCGACGAAGAACGCGCCCCCAGCACGCTGATTGGCGAGCTGATAGACACCATCGGCGAGCTTAGCCACATCCCTGCCAGCCAGCTCAATGCCAACTGGATTACCCACCACCCCCTGCAACCTTTCTCCCCAAAATACTACACAGGCAGCCTGAAAAACACAGACGGCAACAGCGTTAAAACAAACGCAATCAATTTCAGCGCCGCCAAGCTCATCAGCACGCGCCAAGACTACGCCCAAGCGCTCAACACACCCCAGCCCCCAGCCGCCCCCTTTTTGCAAGGCTATCAAACAGAGCAAACGCAGCCTGAAAACACCCCGTCCATCGCCCAAGCCGACTTCCTGCGCTACTGGCGCAACCCCAGCCGCCAATGGCTGCAACGCAATCTCGGCTGGCAAGCCCCCTACACCGAAGCCATCCATCCCAGCAGCGAGCCATTTGGCAACGACAACCCACGCCAACTAGACACCGCCTACACCCAAGCGCGCCAGCACAACCAAGACTTCGCCGAGCTGGCAACTACCCTAACCGCCCAAAGCCAACTGCCCACAGGCGAATTCAACACCCTAATCGCGCAAGAACAAGCCATCGCCGCCGCAGGGCTAAACAGCGAGCTCATCCAAAGCCCGCGCCACCCCGACCAAACAGGCAGCCTGAAACTTGCCACTGGCACGCTCAACTACGCCCTTAACCACAACCACCAACACGGACAAATTCTCTACGCCCACCAATTTCTCCCCAACCACAACACCCAAGCCACGCTCCAAGCCAGCGACAGCATAGAACTGCTGCTGCGCCACCTGATATACAGCGCCATCGCCCCCCAAAACAGCCCCCAGCCCACCCACTATCTCTCCCTACACCAAAGCATCACCCTGCCCCCCATCAGCCCCAGCACCGCCCAAGAAACCCTAGCCCAATGGCTCACCGTCTATCAACAAGGGCAACAATACCCCATCCCCTTCTTCCCGCGCGTAACCCTAGCCGCCGCCCAAGCCTACTACACCAGCAAAACCCCAGACTGGGACAAAGCGCAAAAAGAAGCCCAAACCGTGTACCACAAAGGCTACAAAGGCTTCGCCCAAGCCGACTACCCCGAGACCAAACTCATCTACGGGCGCGACGACGACACCCCCATCAACAACCCCAGTTTCCGCAATCTCACCGAAAACCTATTTGCCAACCTTGCCGACTGCCTGATTGCCCTGCAAGGCGATTAGTGCCGAGTTAGCCAAAGGCAGCCTGAAAACGAGTAAACACAATGCGTCAAAGGCAGCCTGAAAACAAAACAACGCATCACCGCCCATCCAATAATCATCCATAACAGCAGCCTGAAAACCACCCCCAGCCCAACCGCCATGACCATCGCCTACCTATTCGGACAACCCGTAACCGATCTCCCCAAAGATCTCTTCATCCCCCCCCAAGCCCTGCAAGTCGTACTCAGCAGCTTTGAAGGCCCGCTGGATCTCCTGCTCTATCTCATCCGCAAGCAAAACCTAGACGTGCTAGACATCCCTATGCTCAAAATCACCGAGCAATATCTCAGCTACATAGAGCAAATGGACGCCCACCAATTTGACCTTGCCGCCGAATATCTCCTGATGGCCGCCGTGCTCATAGAAATTAAATCCCGCCTGCTACTGCCGCAAACGCAGCCTGAAAACGACGAACCCGAAACCGACCCCCGCGCCGAACTCGTCCAACGCCTGCTCGCCTACGAACAAATGAAACTCGCCGCCCAAGGACTAGACGCCCTGCCCCGCGCAGGACGCGATTTCGGCTGGGTGTATCTGCCACTAGAAATCGCCATAGAACAACGCCTGCCCGAAGTGCAACTCGCCGATCTCACCCAAGCATGGCTCAGCATCCTTTCCCGCGTTAAACACACCCAAAGCCACCAAATTGAACACGAAGCCATCTCCGTGCGCGAACGCATGAGCGCCATCCTGCGCAAACTCAACAACCAAACCAACTGCCTATTCTCCCAAATCTTCCAACCCGAACTCGGCGCCGCCCACGTCGTCGTCAACTTCATCGCCCTGCTGGAACTGGTCAAAGAAGGGCTGGTGCTGGTGCGACAAGAAAAGCAATTCGGCGAAATCGCTCTTAGCCTTACGCAAAACCAGTCTGAAACCTTTGCAAAACTCCCAAGAACCCTTTAAATTCCCCCCATCTCCCACCCCACCCCCCATCTCCCATGACCAGCTTCTTCTACCAAACCGCCCAAAGTCTCATCAACCAATACCCCGACCGTTTTCCCCTACTCAAAATTACCCACCTACTAGACTGGCAAACCATAGAAGCCAAGCTACAAAGCAAAAAAAATCATCCCTTCACCGCCAACAACGGCAGACCCGCCTATCCCACACTACCCGAGACCTTTGCAAAAAAGCCTTTCCTCCAACAGCAGAAACCCAAACACAGGTTT
>CAUQQW010000060.1:0-13385 GCA_963520365.1 uncultured Kingella sp. | reverse complement strand
GATAGGTGTGGTTATGATAGGTTGTGCGGGTGGTTTCTATTTTATTTTACTATAGCGGTCATTTTTTGCGGTTAAATTGCACTCAATTAAGGCAGCCTGAAAATGGTTTATCCCATTTTCAGGCTGCCTATTCATGCCAACAAAATTATTTTTGATGCTGCTTCAACGCCGCTTTCACAAACGCGGTAAACAGTGGATGCCCTTTGCGCGGATTGGATGTGAACTCGGGGTGGAACTGGCAGGCGAAGAACCACGGATGGTTGGGGATTTCAATCGTTTCCACCAAGCGTTCGCGCCCTGCCGACACGCCGCCAATCACCAAGCCTGCCGCTTCCAGCTGCGCCACATAATGATTGTTCACTTCATAGCGATGGCGATGGCGCTCGCGGATTTGGGTTGCGCCGTAGATTTTGGCGGCAAGGCTGTTTGGTTTCAATTCCACTTCCTGCGCGCCCAAGCGCATTGTGCCGCCCAAATCGGCGTGTTCATCGCGCGTTTCCACGCTGCCATCTGCGGTTTGCCATTCGTCTATCAGCGCGATAACGGGGTGGGCGGCTTTCAAGTCAAACTCGGTGGAATTTGCGCCTGCCAAGCCTGCTACGTCGCGGGCGTATTCAATCAGCGCGATTTGCATCCCTAAGCAAATGCCCAAATAGGGGATGTTGTGCTCGCGGGCGAAACGGGCGGCGGCGATTTTGCCTTCCACACCGCGCGAGCCAAAGCCCCCCGGCACAAGGATGGCATCAAAGTTTTTCAGGCTGCCTACGCCGTCTTGTTCCAGCGTTTCGCTGTCAATATAGGTAATGTTTACATCGGTTTGCGTGTGGATGCCTGCATGGCGCAGGGCTTCGGTGAGCGATTTGTAGGACTCGGTTAAATCCACATATTTGCCCACCATAGCAATGTTTACCTTGTGCTGCGGATTTTTGATTGCATAAACAATTTTCTTCCACTCGGTTAAATCGGCTTGGCGCACATTCAGCTGCAACTGTTCGCAAATAATGGTGTCAATGCCTTGGTTGTGCAGCATTTCAGGCACTTCATAAATGCTGTCGGCATCGTAGCTGCCCACCACGGCGCGTTCTTCCACATTGCAAAACAGCGCGATTTTGCGGCGTTCTTCGTCGGGCAGGATTCTGTCCATGCGGCAGATGAGGATGTCGGGCTGCAAGCCGATGCTGAGCATTTCTTTCACGGTGTGCTGCGTGGGCTTGGTTTTGATTTCGCCCGCTGCCGCGATGTAAGGCACATACGACAGATGCACAAACAAGGTGTTGGCGCGGCCGAGCTGGCTGCGCATTTGGCGGATGGCTTCCAAAAACGGCAGTGATTCAATATCGCCCACCGTGCCGCCAATTTCCACAATCGCTACGTCTTTGCTTGCCGCGCCTTCGTGGATGCGGCGTTTGATTTCGTCGGTGATGTGGGGGATGACTTGCACCGTGCCGCCCAAATAGTCGCCGCGCCGCTCTTTGGCGATGACGTTTTCATACACTTGCCCCGAGCTAAAACTGTTGGCGCGGGTGAGCGTGGCGTGGATGAAGCGTTCGTAATGCCCTAAATCTAAATCGGTTTCTGCGCCGTCGTCGGTTACAAACACTTCGCCGTGCTGGAATGGGCTCATCGTGCCAGGGTCTACGTTGATGTAGGGGTCTAGTTTGAGCATGGTTACGTTTAGCCCGCGCGATTCTAAAATGGCGGCAATAGAAGCGGCGGCGATGCCTTTACCCAGTGAAGAAACAACGCCGCCCGTTACGAATATGAATTTTGTCATGATGGTTACACCTGTGTTGGAATGCGCGATTTTAACGCAAATTGGTGGTAAGTAAAAGTTTGTGGGCGGGTGGTAAATAGGGTGTGGCAACGCCAAATGAATTTTTGCCAGAACGTGCGTTGCGCCGCACACCACGCTTTGGGTTGGTGCTTTGTGGTTGGCTTTGGGTGTAGCTTTAACCATGCGCTTCATGCCAGCGGGGCACTTACTTTTCTTTGCTTCGCCAAAGATGAGAACCTGTATTCGCTATCTGCACGGCTGCTTTTGCATTCAGTGAATACGCCTACTGCGTTGCCAAACCAAGCTAATAGTCTCGCTATTAACTTGTCTTGTCGCCTTGTATTCGTATTCACTGAATACAAAATCCGCTCGCGCAGATAACGAATACAGGTTCTGGCAAAAGAAAGGCGACCCCGACGTGCAGGTCTGCTTCGCAGATTTCCCTCACTGCGCATCCTTTTTTCGGCGCGTGCGAACTAGCCGCACTTCGTGCGTCGTCGGACAAGCGCACGCTTGTTTCCGAAAAAAGGATGCTTCGTTCGGCTGGACGTAGGGGAATGGGCAGTTGTATTAACCATTCGTGAATAGTTAGGCAGCCTGAAAGGCAATCTATTCAGTAAAAATGAAATGGTGCAATGCCCAAGCGGTTTTGTGTTTTCAGGCTGCCTTTGCATTGCCCAAAGGCAGCCTGAAACGTTTGTGCTACGGCAATGGAAAGAGTGGGTATGGCGGCGATACGCCATGTTCTGTTTCAGGCTGCATCAATGCTTGGGCAGCCTGAAAAGCTATTCCCGCCCTGTTTTCGCTTTCAACGCCGCCAGCATATTGCCCAGCCGCTCCCGCCCTTCTTCTTTGGAAACAATCGGCTTGCCGCCTTTGCGCCCCAAAATATCCAAATCGCCCTGCGGCATTTCGCCAATAAAACGGCTCGGCTCGGGGAACACAAACGTGCCTTGCCGTTTGCGCTTGATGCAATGGGTGAGCGTGAGCTGCTGCTTGGCGCGGGTGATGCCGACATACATCAGCCGCCGCTCTTCTTCCAACGCGCCTGCTTCCACGCTGTCGGCGTGGGGGAACAGCCCTTCTTCGCAGCCGACCAAATACACAAACGGATACTCCAAGCCTTTGGATGCGTGCAGGGTGGACATTTTCACTGCGTCTATTTCGCCGTCGTCGCGCCCTTCCAGCAGCGTCATCAGCGCGATGGTTTGCGTGAGCTCAATCAGGTTTTTCTCGCCCTCTTCGCCTTTTTTCGCCAGCCATGCCGCCAAATCTTGCACGTTTTGCCAACGCATTTCCGCCGCTTTGCCGCTCTCATCTGCGCTCATCAAATAGGCTTCGTATTCAATCTCTTGCAACAAATTTTGCACCACTTCGCCCGCATCATCTGCCGCCGCGCGCGCCTGATAATCCTGCATCAAATACACAAATTGCTGCACCGCCTCGCGGTTTTTCGCGTTTAATGCCGCCAGCGCATCCATGCTTTGGGCAGCCTGAAACAAGCTGCATTCGTGCTCTTTGGCATAATCGTTGAGCTTGCCCAAGGTGGTGTCGCCGATGCCGCGCTTGGGCGTGGTTGCCGCGCGCAAAAACGCAGGGTCGTCATCGGGGTTCGCCAGCAGGCGCAAATACGCCAACACATCCTTAATCTCCGCCTTGTCGTAAAAACTTTGCCCACCTGAAATCTGATACGGAATCCGCGCCGCGCGCAACGCGTCCTCAAACAGCCGCGCCTGATGGTTGCCGCGATACAAAATGGCAAAATCGGCAAAGTTCGCGCCATAAATCAGCTTATTACGCGCAATCTGTTGCGCCACAAATTCCGCCTCATGCGTTTCGCTTTGGCACGCCACCACGCGCACCACTTCGCCCTCGCCCAGCTGCGACCACAGCGTTTTGGGAAACAGCTTGGGATTGTTGGCAATCACATGGTTCGCCACCTTCAAAATCCGCGCGGTGGAGCGATAATTCTGCTCCAATTTGATGATTTTCAGCTGCGGATAATCCTCTTGCAAACGGCGCAAATTCTCCATATTCGCCCCGCGCCAAGCGTAAATCGACTGGTCGTCATCGCCCACCGCCGTAAACCGCCCCTCCAAGCCCACCAGCGCGCGCATAAGCGCATACTGGCAAGCATTGGTGTCTTGGCATTCGTCAATCAACAAATATTGCAAACGCTGTTGCCACTTCAAGCGCACGTTCGAATTTTGCTGCAACAGCAGCGTGGGCAGCCGAATTAAATCATCAAAATCAACTGCTTGATAATGCTCCAACGTTTCCTGATATGCCGCATAAACCTGCGCGATTTGCTTGCTCCATTCATCATCGGCAGCCTGAAAAGCCGCCTCGGGCGTTTGCAAATTGTTTTTCCACAGCGAAATCTGATGCTGCGCTTTAAACACAGGCTCGCGCCCTGTGCTGCCCAGCAATTCGCCGATAATCCGCGCGCTGTCGGACGCATCCAAAATAGAAAAATTCTTTTTGTAGCCAATGTGTTGCGCTTCTTCGCGCAAAATCCGCATACCCAGCGAATGAAACGTGCACACGGTTAAACCGCGCGTTTGCTCGCGCCCCAGCCGCGCCGACACGCGCTCTTGCATCTCTTTCGCCGCCTTGTTGGTAAACGTAATCGCCGCGATGTGGTGCGGCTTATAGCCCGCCTGCGTAATCATGTAGGCGATTTTTTCGGTGATCACGCGCGTTTTGCCGCTGCCTGCGCCAGCCAGCACAAATAATGCGCCGCCCAAATATTCCACGGCGGCTTGTTGTTGGGGATTCAGTTTCATGATGTTGATTGGGATATAAAGGCAGCCTGAAACAATATATTTCGCTTTGCTTCGTTGAAGCCTGCGGTTTTCAGGCTGCCTTATGTGGTTGATTGGGTTGTGTTAATTTCTTGTTACCCGCCTATCGGCAGCCTGAAAAATGCTTACCAAACACGCCCGCCGCATAGCAAAACGCCTTATCTAACACCTGCTGCATACTAGCAGGCAGCGTATCGCGCACTTCCTTCCAATAGCGTTCTATCGCCATCTCCAAATCAGGCGAAAGCTGTTTGTGCAACACCGCCGTTTGCAACAAAATCAACACGCTGATGGTGTACGCCTGACCACGCTCGGGATGATACAGCGCGTATTCCAACAGCTCGGCGGGGTAATACGCGCTGCTTTGTTCGCGCGATAAATAGCCGTTTTGCTGGGTGAGAATTTGGCGCAACACCGCCGCGTGTTCGGCACGTTCATCGGGCGAAATCGCCAGCGCGGTTAAGCCGGCGATGCTTTGCGCACCTGTTTGCGCAAGATAGGGGAACAAGGTGGGTGGGAAAGTCATGGTTTGGCAGCCTGAAAACGCATTTCTGCGCAGTGAATATGATTACGGTCAAAAATTATAAGCCAAATAACAAAAACAATTTGGTAAAAGCAGCGGTTTGAATTACAATTCAAATCCTTTACGGCTGGGCGTTTGCGCCTGTTTTTAGAACCTGAAAACGGGTTCTCAATAATCATAACATTGGAGTTTAATAACAATGACAACCAAAGGACAACTTCTACAAGACCCTTTCTTGAATGCTTTACGCCGCGAACACGTTCCCGTTTCCATTTATTTGGTAAACGGTATTAAATTGCAAGGGCAAGTGGAATCGTTTGACCAATATGTTGTGCTGTTGCGCAACACGGCGGTTACGCAAATGGTGTACAAACACGCCATTTCCACCATCGTTCCTGCCCGCGCGGTGAGCGTGCAACACGACAACAGCAACAATAAACCTGCGTTGCAACAAGTGGAAACTTCCGCGCCTGTTGAAGGATAAGGCGAAAAGTGAACGCTAAATGATTTTCAGGCTGCCTTGATTGCGATAGGCAGCCTGAAATGTTTTGAGGATGGGAACGCGATGCCCTATCAACAAAACATCAATTAAGGCAGCCTGAAACTTGCTTTGCTGGTTTTCAGGCTGCCTTTCAATTTCACATCACACCCGCGTAACCTTGCGCACTTGCGGGATTTGGTGCAACGCCGCCATCACTTCATTCAAATGCGCCAAATCGTGCACATTCAGATTAAAGCGGAATTCCACAAAGCCTTCGCTGCCGCTTTGCGATTTGGATAGCGTATCCACCGATGCAATATCGGCGCCGTTATCGGAAATGGCGGAAGTAATCGCCGCCAGCAGCGCGTGCGCATCCACTGATGAAACCACCACTGCCGTATCGTATATTTTGCGCGCGTTGTTTGGCAGCATTGCCCAATCGGCATCCAGCTGATGCTCATTGTCGGTTTTGAGCAAGGTGGGGCAGTTGTCGCGATGGATAATCACGCCTTGGTCGGCAACAATCACCGCGCGAACGCTGTCGCCCGGCAGCGGCAAGCAACATTTGCCCAAATGCACATGCGGCATTTCGTTGCCGTTCACTTGAATCGGGCTGAGTTTCACTTCGCCGCCCCAATGCTCGCCTGCCAAATCGGCAATTTCCATCGCCACCGATACGGGCAACAGCCGCCCCATGCCCACTTGATACAACACATCTTCAAAGGTTTGCTTTTTCTCAACCAACGATTGCAGGTATTTGTCTTTCAGCGTTTCAGACTGCGCCACTTTTTTCGGCAGCAGACTGTTCAACGCGCGGGCAAGCAGGCGTTCGCCCAAGGCAATCGCATCGGCATGGCTGGTGTTTTTAATATAGCTGCGGATGGCACTGCGGGCGCGGCTGGACTTGGCAAAATTGAGCCAAGCGGGGTTGGGCTTGCCTTGCGCGGAAGTGATGATTTCCACCGTATCGCCCGTTTTCAGCTTGGTATTGAGCGGCACGGCAACGCGATTCACGCGCGCGCCCACGCAGCGATGCCCAATGTCGGTGTGGATGGTGTAGGCAAAATCAATCGGCGTTGCACCGCGCGGCAGCGTGATGATTTTGCCTTTGGGCGTAACGATATAGACTTCGTTGGGGAACAAATCCACTTTAACGTGTTCCAAAAATTCAATCGCGTTGGCGCTGCGCGCTTGCAAATCCAAAATGTTTTTCAGCCATTGGTTGGTGCGCAGCGTGGCCTCGTCTTCCTTGCTGGATTTGGATTTATACGCCCAATGGCTGGCAACGCCCACTTCGGCGACGGTGTGCATTTCGCGCGTGCGGATTTGCACTTCAATCGGCAAGCCGTATGGACCGTTGAGCGTGGTGTGCAGCGATTTGTAGCCGTTGGATTTTGGGATGGCAATGTAGTCTTTGAATTTGCCTGGGCGCGGCTGATACAGGCTGTGCAACGCGCCCAAGGCGGCGTAACAGGCGGGAATGCTGTTCACCACCACGCGAAAGCCGTAAATATCCAACACTTCTTCAAATTTGAGTTTTTTGGACAACATCTTCTGATGGATGTTGTAGAGATTTTTCTCACGCCCGCGAATTTGCGCTTCAATATTGCAGGCAACAAGGCGGATGTTGATTTCGCGCAGCACGCGGTCAATCACATCATGGCGATTCTTTTTAAACGCGGTCATGGCGCGTTTGAGAATTTCGTAACGCTTGGGGTGCATGGCTTGAAACGACAAGTCTTGCAGCTCGCGGTAAACATGGTTCAGCCCAAGGCGGTTGGCGATGGGGGCGTAAACTTCCAGCGTTTCGGTGGCGATGCGGCGGCGGCTGGCGGGGCTTTTTGCGCCGAGTGTGCGCATATTGTGCAGGCGATCGGATAGCTTCACGATAATCACGCGCACATCTTTGGTCATCGCCAAAATCAGCTTGCGAAAGCTCTCGGCTTGCTGCTCGGCTTGACTGTCAAATTTCAGGTTTTCTAATTTGGACAAACCGTCCACCATTTCGGCGATGGTATCGCCAAAATCGCTTGCCATTTGCGCTTTGGTAACAGGCGTGTCTTCCAACACGTCGTGCATCAAGCCTGCGCTTAGGGTTTGAATGTCCATGTGCCAACGCGCTAGCTCAGTGGCAACGGCGATGGGATGGGTGATATAGGGTTCACCGCTTTTGCGCGTTTGCCCTGCGTGGGCGCGAAAGGCGTAGGCGCAGGCGGTTTCAAGCTGCTGCTGTTCGGCATCGGAAAGATAGTTGGCTTCGCGAAACAGCTTGTTGCGATAGTCGGCGGTTAAGTCGTCGTAAGGAGCTTGGGGAGATGGAATCGGCATGGTGTGTGGCTTTAAGTTGTTTTCAGGCTGCCTTTTGGGCGTGAGTTTAGGCAGCCTGAAAATGGGGTGGAATGTGTTTGTTGATATGTTTGCTATGAGACAGTAAGGCAGCCTGAAAAGCCAAAAGCGGCGCTACGCAGGCTGCCTTTGAACAAGCGTTATTCGTGTTTGCGCAACAGCTTGTTAATCTCGGCATCGTAGTTCGCGCAGAAATTAGGTGCGCTGGCTTTTTTCAGGTATTTGGTGCGCAGCGCGTCGGCGTTTTGTTTTAGCTTGGCTATGCTTTTGTCGTTGTATTGTGCGCAGCTGTGTTTGTCTAATGCTTGCGATACGCGCGGGGCGTATTTTTGCTGAATCTCATCAGCCGATACGCCGCATTGCGCGGTATAAACGCCGATGGCAAAACCTGTTTCGTTGATCTGATCGCAACGGCGCTCTTGCAGCCAAGAAGCATTGGCAAACATAGGCAGCAAAATGGTAAGCAGGGCAAATTTTTTAAGCATAAATGTTTCCTTTTGATTCTTGGATAAGATTTCAGGCTGCCTAAAACACACAGGCAGCCTGAAAATAATCATTTAACGCGCGACAAGATTTCGTTGGCTGTAATCTGCCCAGCAGCGATTTCGCGCAATGCTGTTACCGTTGGCTTATCGTTGCGCAAATCGTCCACCAAAGGTGTGGTGCCGTTTTCAAGCTGGCGGGCGCGGCGCGCGGCGGCAAGGGTTAAATCAAAATGATTGGGGATTTTTTCAATACATTCTTCAACGGTGATACGAGCCATGTTTGTTTTCCTTGGGTTGATGGGTTTAACGGCAGCCTGAAAGCCATTGGCGTGGATTAAGGCAGCCTGAAAGATTTGAATTTTAAAGATTTTGTAATATTTTTTCAACGTTTAACGTTTGATTACGCAGCGACAAGCGTTGCGCTTTAAAAATATGCAGCAAATCGCTTTCCGCCTGCACCAAATCGTTGTTGATCACAACATAATCAAACGCAAAGGCATAGCGAATTTCCTGCTCCGCTTCGCTCAAACGCCGTGCAATGACTTCTTCGTTGTCGGTTTGGCGGTTGCGCAAACGCTGTTCCAGCACCGCAAGCGATGGCGGCAAAATGAAAATGCTCACCGCATCGGGCAATGCTTTGCGCACTTGCTCCGCGCCTTGCACATCAATTTCCAGAATCACATCAAAGCCTTGCGCGCACATTTCTTGCACTGCTGCCGCGCTAGTGCCATACAAATTGCCAAACACTTCGGCGTGTTCCAAAAACGCGCCCTGCCCCACCAAATCGCTGAAATGCTCGCGCGTGGTGAAATAATAATGCTTGCCGTGTTGCTCGTTGTCGCGCGGCGGGCGTGTGGTGTGCGAAATGGAAACGCGAATTTGCGGATTATGCGCGGTTAAACGCGAAACCAGCGTGGTTTTGCCTGTACCCGATGCGGCGGAAATGATGAATACATTGCCTTTGGCGGTTGTCATTTTGTTTACCTTTGATTACACAATTAAACACAATTATGCCATAGTTTTCAGGCTGCCTAAACTATTGGGCGGGCTTTGTATCGGGCAGCCTGAAAACACTACGGCAGCCTGAAACCCCATCCAGCCAAAACAAAAACCCAACGTTCACACGCTGGGTTGAATTTTGCAACAAGCCAAGCAAATTAAAGCTGGCTCATTTTCATCTGAATAAACTGGCGGTTGCCCGAATGCTCAGGCAGCTTATCCAGCGCCAATTGATACGCCACGCTGGCTTCTTTGGCTTTGCCTTGCGCTGCGAACACATCGCCTTTGGCTTCATTAATCAACGGCTGATACGGCTCGCTCACAGGCATGGCAAGCGTTTTAAGCGCATCGTCGTATTTTTTCTGCTGAATGTAAACATTCGCCAAATTCTGCATTGCGGCAGCCTGAAAAACGGGCGTTTTATCGTTTGCCAACACCCATTGATACGCCTTCACCGCATCATCCAGCTTGCCTGCTTGGAACAACGCCGCCGCCGTTTGCAAGCTCGCCTGCGTGGTTGCTGTGTCTTGCGGGAACTGCTGCTGCAACGCCGCCAATTTCGCCGCATCGCCTTTCACTTGCGAAGCCAGTTGCGCCGCTTGCGCGCTGCCTTGATGCACACGCCCTTGATACGCCACATAGCCCACATAGCTCAACGCACCTGCCACCAGCGCGCCCGCCAGCCATTTACCGCCGCTGTGCCAAATATGCTTTGCCGTGTTGATGCTTTCTTGTTCGTCGTGATAACCAGCCATTATTGTGTACTCCACTCATTCAATTGTTGAATCAAATTATCGGCGGCAACAGTCATCTGTCCGCGCTCGCCGCGTAAATCTTTAATTGTAACCGTATTTTCTGCCACTTCGTTTTCCGCGATGATCAGCGCAAACGCCGCGCCCGATTGATCGGCACGCTTAAACTGATTTTTCAGCTTGGTGCTGCCTGAAAACTGTGCCACGTTAAACCCCGCATCGCGCAGGGTGCGCGCGTGTTGCATCGCCGCCAAAGTTGCGCCATCGCCCTGCTGCATCACAAACACATCGGGTGCAAAATCGGCTTTCAGGCTGCCGTAATCGCGCACCAGCAGCAGCAGCCGCTCAATGCCCATCGCAAAGCCGATAGACGGCGTGGCGCGTCCGCCCAGCTCTTCCATCAAACCATCATAACGCCCGCCGCCGCACACGGTTGCCTGCGCGCCCAGCTTGTCGGTGGTCCATTCAAACACGGTGTGGTTGTAATAATCCAAGCCGCGCACCAAACGCGGATTTTCCGTGTAGGCGATTTGCAAGCCATCCAACAGCGCTTTGAACGTGTTGTAGTGCTGCAAAGAGACTTCGCCGAGATAATCCAGCAAGCGCGGCGCGGCGTTGCAAATGTCTTGCAGAGCAGGATTTTTGCTGTCTAACACGCGCAAAGGATTGGTGTGTAAACGGCGTTTGCTGTCGTCGTCTAACTCGGCTTCGTGTTGCGACAAATACGCCACCAAAGCGACGCGGTGGGCGGCGCGTTCTTCGCGGTTGCCCAAGCTGTTGATTTCCAGCGTTAATTGTTCGCTGATGCCCAATTCGCGCCACAAATCGGCGCACATGGCGATGATTTCGGCATCAATATCAGGGTCGGCAAAGCCCAGCGCTTCAATGCCCACTTGGTGAAACTGGCGATAGCGCCCTTTTTGCGGACGCTCGGCGCGAAACATGGCACCCATGTACCACAATTTTTGCGGCGCGGCGTAGGTTAAATCGTGTTCCACCACCGCGCGCAGGCAGCTGGCCGTGCCTTCGGGGCGCAGGCTGAGGCTGGTTTCGCCCGCGTTGTCGTTAAACGTGTACATCTCTTTGCCCACCACATCGGTTTCTTCGCCGATGGAGCGCACGAATAAATTGGTATGCTCCACAATCGGCGTGCGGATTTGCTTGTAGCCAAAGCGGCGCGTCCATTTTTGCACTTGGTTTTCAAAGGCTTGCCAGAAGTCGGCGGTGAGTTTGAAGTCTTTTTGTTCAACGGGCAGAAGGTCGTTCATGCCTTTAACGGATTGGATTTTTTGCGACATTTTGCGGCTTTCGGATAGTGTAACGGGGTTTTCAGGCTGCCTGAAAAAAGCGCGTATTGTAACCGATTTCAGGCTGCCTTATCTTGTTATTGATGGCACAATTATCTATACTTTCCGTAACTATTTTTAACAGGAGATGCAGCATGACCACCGCCAAATTATTTTGGAACGGCAACTCGCAAGCCGTGCGCTTGCCCAAAGAATTCCGTTTTTCAGGCAGCCTTGTACGCATTCGCAAGCAAGGGCGGCAAGTGATTATTGAGCCGATGGACACCGATTGGGCATGGCTGGACGATTTGGGCGAGCCCGACCCCAGCTGGGCAGAAACCGTTGCAAACAGCCGCGATGAACTGCCGCAGGCACGAGATTGGGATTTTTTATGAAATATCTGCTGGACAGCAACGCAGTCATTGCCTTGCTCAACAAAAATCCCGATTTTATTCAAAAAATTACGCAATACAGCCCGCAAGATTTTGCCTTGTCGTCTGTTGTATTATTTGAGCTGACTTTTGGCGCGTATAAAAGCCAGAAAACAGCGGAGAACCTTGCCAAACTGGCGAAGTTGCCGTTTGCGTTGCTGCCGTTTGAGCAGGCGGATGCGCAATGCGCGGGCGAAATTCGCGCCGATTTGCAACGCCAAGGCACGCCGATTGGCGCGTATGACGTATTGATTGCGGGGCAGGCAGTGGCGCAGAATTTGGTGTTGATTACGCACAATGTGCATGAATTTTCTCGCGTGGCGCAGCTGAAATTTGAAGATTGGCAGCCTGAAACATGAAACCCAACCCCCTGCCCATGCTAAACGGCATTAAACCCAGCTATCTCAACCTGCCACACGACAAGCAATACATCGGCAAGCCGCTGCTGTGCTATTTGCGCGCCCGTTTTCCGTTTATCACCGAGAGCGTTTGGCGCGCGCGGCTCAACAGCGGCATGGTGGTGAACCAGCGCGGCGAGCCGTTGCACGAAAACGTGTCGTATCAAGCGGGCGAAACCATTTTTTACTACCGCGAAGTCAGCCGCGAAGACGAGCCGCGCATTCCGTTTGACGAAAAAATCTTGTGGCTGGACGATGATTTGATTGTGGTGGACAAGCCGCATTTTCTGCCCGTTACCCCCAGCGGACGATTTTTGCGCGAAACGCTGCTCACGCGATTGCGCCTGCATCCTGATTTGCAGCATTTGAACGTGGCGAACATCTCGCCGCTGCATCGTTTGGATAAGGACACGGCGGGTGTGATGCTGTTTTCGCACAATCACGCCACCCGCGTGGCGTATCACACGCTGTTCCCCAGCCATGCCATCCAAAAAACCTACCACGCGCTCGCGCCCACGCGCTTGGATTTGGCTTACCCGCTAACCGTGCGCACGCGCCTTGTGCCGAGTGAGCCGTTTTTTTTGATGCGCGAAGCGGCGGGCGAGCCTAATTCGGCAACGCGCATTGCTTTGCTGGAACAGCGCGGCGAGGTGAGCCTCTACGAATTGCAGCCGATTACGGGCAAAAAACACCAGCTGCGGGTGCAGATGATGGGGCTGGGCATGCCGTTGCTGAACGACGCGCTGTATCCCGTGGTGCAGCCTGAAAACGCGGTGGACTATGCCAAGCCGTTGCAACTCTTGGCGAAGCGGTTAACTTTTATTGACCCGATAACGGGAGTGGAGCGGGTGTTTGAGAGTGAGCAGGAGTTGTGAGCGAATGCTGTGGAGACCGAAGCAGCCTGAAAATGGGGATGCTGATTTGCCCAGCTTGTTTGGCAAATTTATCCGACAGAATGGTTTAGCGACGAGCCGTCGTTGCTCCGTTTTGGTTTTCAGGCTGCCTTTGATGCGTGAGCAATAGGCAGCCTGAAAACTATTTGCCCAACACAAATTGAGACCTTTGCAAAATTCCCCAAAATCCCCTAAATTCCCACCAAGACATTT
>CAUQQW010000059.1:0-13716 GCA_963520365.1 uncultured Kingella sp. | reverse complement strand
AAGGAAGATTCTAACTTAAGTGGAATTTCCTGAGTTATCTAGGACAGCCCCAAAACAAAAATGCGCATTTTACTCGCAAAGCCGTTTTCAGGCAGCCTGAAACAAAACAAAGCCGCGCCGCACAAACCCGTGCAAAAACCAAACCGATAGCGTATCATTCAGCCATTTTTTGCGACCCATTTCGCGCTATCGCTCGCATCGTATTGATTATTAAGCGATAGAGCAAACACACCACCCCTATTTTTGCGAGACGAAGCCATGAAACCCATCTATCTAGATTTTGAACAACCCATCGCCGAGCTGAACAACAAAATTGAAGAATTGCGCCTAGTGCAAGGCGATTCTGCGGTGGATATTTCCGATGAAATCAAACGATTGCAGAAAAAAGCCGCCGATTTAACCAAATCCATCTTCGCCAAGCTCACCCCCGCGCAAATCTCGCAAATCTCGCGCCATCCGCAACGCCCCTACACGCAAGACTACATTGACGCGCTGTGCACCGATTTTCAAGAGCTGCACGGCGACCGCCATTATGCCGACGACCACGCCATCATCGGCGGCGTTGCCCGTTTTAATGGGCACAGCGTGGTGGTGATTGGGCATCAAAAAGGGCGCGACACCAAAGAGAAACTGTACCGCAATTTCGGCATGCCCCGCCCCGAAGGCTATCGCAAAGCCTTGCGCCTGATGCACCTTGCCGAAAAATTCAGAATGCCCGTGCTCACCTTTGTGGACACCCCTGGCGCGTATCCTGGCATCGGCGCGGAAGAGCGCAACCAATCCGAAGCCATCGGCAAAAATCTGTACGAATTAACCAAATTGCGCGTGCCCGTTATCTGCACGATTATCGGCGAAGGCGGCTCGGGCGGCGCGCTGGCAATTGCCGTGGGCGATTACATCAATATGCTGCAATATTCCACTTATTCCGTGATTTCGCCCGAAGGCTGCGCGTCTATTTTGTGGAAAACCGCCGAAAAAGCACCCGAAGCCGCTGCCGCGCTGGGCATCACCGCCGACCGCCTGCTGAAACTGGGCTTGGTGGACAACATCATCAACGAACCTTTGGGCGGCGCGCATCGCAATTATCCCGAGCTGATGAAAACGGTGAAAACCACGCTAGAACAACAAATTACCCAAGCGCAAGGCATGCAGTTAAGCGATTTGCTCACCCGCCGCTTTGACCGCATCATGAACTACGGGCAGTTTATTGATAAAAACAAATAAACGCCCAAAGGCAGCCTGAAAACGCCGTTTCGCATAAGAACCCGTGTTCGCAACCATATTATTGCTTGTTGATGCGGGTTCTTAAACTTCGCCCTGTTTCAGGCTGCTTATTTTGTTAAACAACACGCCAAAAGCAGCCTGAAAACCCTTTTCGCTTCGCACAAGCGCGCAAACGCATTTTCAGGCTGCCTGCAAACACCATCATGCACAATCTCGTACTCCGCCGCATCATCTATTTTTGGCTTCCCCTTTCCGCCCTATTGCTGGGCATGGGCTATTTCTCGCAAATTCGTTACAACCCCGAAAAAGAAGCCAAAGCAGGGCTAGACCGCCTGAACCATTGGCGCAAACAAGCAGGCTTATCGCCGCTCGCGCCCAATGCCCAGCTGCAAAAAGCCGCGCAAAACCATGCCAACTACCTTAGCCGCGACCCCGAAGGACACGATGAAACCAAGCGCAGCAATCCCAGCTACACAGGCGCAACGCCGCAAGAGCGCGCCACCGCCGCAGGATACAGCGCAGGCGTTGCTGAAAACCTCACCATCAGCAATTTCGCCCGCTCAGGCAGAGCCAGCACCGACAGCCTAATGACCGCGCTATACCACCGCCTAGCCCTGCTCACCCCCACCCACGACGAAGCAGGCGCCGCATGGGTGCGCGGCAGATACAACGCTTTCGTGATTGAGCAAGGCAGCAGCCGCGACCGCGAACTGTGCGCCCAAGCCGACCAGCTCGCCCGCAACCGCGGGCGCTATTTGCTCACCATGCCTTGCAACGGCGACAAAATCGCCATCCCGCTCGACGATTTGCCGCACGAACACCTCGCCCCCGTTAAATTCCCCATCGGCAACAACATCAACCCCAGCTACGACGGCAAAGAAACGCCCAACCCCATGCCCACGCGCGACACCGTAGGCAACCCCGTTAGCATCGCCTTTTACGGCAACCAAGAACCCATCACCCTACGCAGCTTCACCCTGCGCAGCAGCAAAGGCGAAATCGCCGACCCCATCATTCTCACCGCCGCCAACGATCGCAATCGCCAACTGCAAACCAACGAATTCGCCCTATTCCCACGCAAACCACTGGAATACGACACCGAATACACCGCCCAATTTGTTTACAGCCAAAACGGCGAACAACACAACGAAACATGGACATTCCGCACCCGCAAAAAGCGGCATTGGTTTGAATAAGCGCGCAGAAGGCAAAGGCAGCCTGAACGCGCATCCAATATTTAGCCCCATCAACAAACCATCCGTTTTCAGGCTGCCCCAATCAACAGGCAGCCTGAAAGCAAGTTCACGGACTTCTGCGAAGCCCAAAACCCAACACAATCCATACCTCATCCACCATGACCCCCGAAGCCCTAATAGAAGCCGCCCTGCTCACCCAAACCGAGCCACTTAGCGAAAAAACCATGCGCGAACTCTGCACCCCCCCGCTCTCGCCCGACAAACTCATTGACGTATTAGGCAGCCTGAAAGCCCGCTGGCAAAACCGCGCCCTAGCACTCGTACACAGCGCAGAAGGCTGGCGATTCCAAATCGCCCCCGAAGCTTACCCACAGCTTGCCAACCTAAACGACACCCGCGCCCCCCGCTACTCCCGCGCCGTCATGGAAACCCTCGCCATCATCGCCTACCAACAGCCCGTAACCCGTGGCGACATAGAAAACATCCGCGGCGTCAGCGTATCGCAAAACGTGATGCAAACCCTGCAAGAGCGCGGCTGGATAGAAATCATCGGGCAGCGCGACAGCATCGGCAAACCATCCCTATGGGCAACCACCGAGCAATTTCTCAGCGACTTGCAACTTTCCAGCCTAGCCGAATTGCCCCCACTCACCGAGCTGGGCGAACTGATTTTGCCCGAAATCCCCGAGCTGTTTGGCGCAAGCGAAGAAATCAGCAGCACAGCCGAAGCCGAGCCCGTATAACCCCACCAAGCTCCATTTTCAGGCTGCCTTATCAATGCAAACAAAGGCAGCCTGAAAAACAAAACCATTTGGTATTGCGCCAAACGGTTTTTTGTTGGATAGATTAACTTTCAGGCTGCCCCAACACATCAAGGCAGCCTGAAACCTTTGCACAATTTGCAACCAATGAAGCGTCAGCGGCTCGCCGACATCTTGGCAAATCAGTCATACTCCGTTTAATAAACATTATCGGCAAGCCGCCACTCCATTTTAAATTTCAGGCTGCCATTGGGGGGCAAAGGTCTTAGCCTGCGGAGCATGGTTGCGAAGCCAAAACACATTCATCCCCCATTTTCAGGCTGCCTCACCCATCCCCATCACTTAAACATCAACATCAGCGCCAATATCACCGCAATCACCCCCAGCCAAAAATTCTGCCGCCGCTGGCTGTGAATCAAATGCAGCGTTGCCTGCCGCATTTCATCCTGTTTTTTCTCGTCCACCAACGCCGCCACTTTGCGCGGCAGGCTGGGCAAAATCTCCGCCCAATCGGGGGCTTCGTCTTTCAAATTTTTCAGCAGCGCGCGCACGCCAATTTGGCTGTCCATCCATTTCACCAAAAACGGTTTTGCCGTTTTCCATAAGTCTAAATCGGGGTCTAGCTGTCGCCCCAAGCCTTCAATGTTTAACAGCGTTTTTTGCAGCAACACCAGCTGCGGCTGAATTTCCACATTAAAACGTCGGCTGGTTTCAAACAAACGCATCAACACCAAGCCAAACGAAATCTGCGACAGTGGCTTGTTAAAAATCGGCTCGCACACCGTGCGCACCGCCGCTTCCAAATCTTCCGCCCGCGTATCAGGCGGCACCCAGCCGCTTTCAATATGCGCCGTTGCCACGCGGTGATAATCGCGGTTAAAAAACGCCAAAAAGTTAATCGCCAAATATCGCTTATCGTAATCCGTCAAACTGCCCACAATGCCAAAATCCAGCGCGATATAGCGCCCATCCGCTGCCACCAAAATATTGCCAGGGTGCATATCGGCGTGGAAAAAGCCGTTGTTGAACACCTGCGTGAAAAAAATCTCCACGCCGTAACGCGCCAGCTGTTTCAAATCAATGCCTTGCGCTTTCAGGCTGCCTATATCCGAAATCGGCGTGCCGTCCATCCATTCAATCGTCAGCACCTCGCGGCTGCAATAATCAAAAAACACCTGCGGCACAATCAACTTATCGCTGCCCGCAAACTGCCGCCCCAGCTGGCTGGCGTTCGCCGCCTCGCGCATCAAATCCAGTTCGTCGTGCAGATATTTGTCAAACTCCGCCACCACCTCGCGCGGCTTCAAGCGCTTGCCGTCGGCAAACACGCGCTCAATCCACGCCGCGCCAAAGCGCATCAGCGCCAAATCCTGCTCAATCACGCCCAGCAAATTGGGGCGCAACACCTTCACCGCCACCGCTTCGCCGCTAAACAGCCGCGCCCGATGCACCTGCGCGATGGATGCGCTCGCCACAGGCGTGTCGCCAAATTCCGCATACAATTCATCAATTTGCCGCCCCAGCGACGCTTCAATCTGCTGGCGCGACAACGCCGCATCAAACGGCGGCACTTTATCCTGCAACTTCGCCAGCTCCGCCGCGTAATCAGGCGGCAGCAAATCGGGGCGGGTAGAGAGCACCTGCCCCAGCTTCACAAAAATCGGGCCCAGGCTTTCCAACGCCAAGCGCAGCCGCACAGGCAACGGCTCGGCAGCAAACTGCTGCGATTTGGGCAACCGCAACGCCAGTTTTTGCAACCAGCGTAAGCGAATATGCGGCGTAACCATATCCGCTAAACCATAGCGATACAGCGTTTTCAGGATAACGGCGGAGCGGGAAAACCATTTCATAGCGGGCAATCGTGTAAACAAAAAACGCGATTATAAAGGTTTTGCGGCGGTAGGATGGTTTTCAGGCTGCCTATTCATCCATCCATAGGCAGCCTGAAAACAAGGTTTGATTATTGGCTCAACACATCCACGCCTTTGGGCGGAGTAAACGTAAACGCGCCGCGCGATAAATGAGCGTTGGTGTTCACGCCGCCAAAGCTGATGCTGGTTTGATTGCCAAAGCTGTCTTTCAGCTCCATCGCTGCCAGCGTGTCGCCCTTAAAGCCGATGCGGATAAATTGATAGCCCGCGTTGTTTTTCTTGGGCGTGGCGAGCACATAATCAATGCCGTTGCTGCTGCCGTCTTCTTTGAGCGAATAGCTGGCATCCAGCGCGGTTTTGTTAGACAAAATGGCAGCGGGGCTGTCGCCAATGGCTTGGTTTTGGTCGGACTTGGTAACTTGTTTTAATTCAACGTCATACAGCCAAATGGTTTTGCCATCACCCACAATAGTTTGCTGATAAGGCTTGGTGTATTCCCAGCGGAACAAGCCGGGGCGCAAAATTTTGAAGCTGCCCGAGCTGGTTTGCGTTTTCTTTTTGCTGCGCACAGTTTGCGTGAACGAGCCGCTGATGCCGTCTGCATCGTCGTTAAACTTTTTCAGCGCATCAATCGCGCCCGCTTGGGCTTGGGCGGCAAACGCGGTGAACAAGGCAGCGGCAAATAGGGTTTTCCAAGTTTTCATCATTTAGTCCTTATAGTAGTTGCGTTACAATACAAGAACCTGCGTTCAATTTGCAGGTTCTAACAAGCAGCGCGGATATTAGATACTTTCAGGCAGCCTGAAAAGCCTTTCACGCTGTGTAAAGCGCATGATGCGCGATAACTCATTCAATCTAAACAACAAAATTCATTTTGGTTTACCCAATTTTAAATCATGGCTCATTTTTACACTCAACTGGAACACGCTCTGCGCGAAACCGACCCCACGCGCAAATGCGAGCAAACGCTGGCGTTGTATCAACAATATCAAGCAGGCAGCCTGAAAATCGTGGACGACAGCCCTGTGCACGATATTCAAATCGCAGGTCGCCCCGCGCGCCCCGAGCTGGTGCCCGCCACGGCGGTGGACAAGCGCAAAACCAGCACCGCCGAAGGCTACGCGGCGATGTTGCACGCGATTGCCCACATTGAATTTAACGCGATTAACTTGGCGCTGGATGCGGCGTATCGCTTTCGCACGCTGCCTGCGCCGTTTGCCGAAAACTGGCTGCAAGTGGCCAAAGAAGAATGCGAGCATTTTGCCCTGATGCGCGCACGGCTCAACGCGCATGGCTACGACTACGGCGACTTCACCGCGCACGCGCATTTGTGGGACATGGCATACAAAACGGCTTACGACCCTTTACTGCGAATGGCGCTGGTGCCGCGCGTGCTGGAAGCGCGTGGGCTGGACGTTACCCCCGCCATTCGCGCCAAAGTGGCGCAGCGCGGCGATGAAGAAACCTGCGCGGTGCTGGACATCATTTACCGCGACGAAGTGGGGCACGTTCGCTTTGGTAACCATTGGTATCAGTATCTTTGCCGCGAGCGCAATCTTGACCCGCAAGAGCTGTTTCGCCGCCTGCTGCGCCGCTACGATATGTTTATTTTTCGTGGGCACGTTAATCTGGAAGCGCGGGAGCAGGCGGGGTTTAGCGCGTTTGAATTGGCGATGTTGGAGCATTTTGAAGCGAGTTTGAAGGTGTAGCGCGGCATCTGTTTTTTGTCATCCAACAGAGCTTTCAGGCTGCCTTTGCCCAATGCAACAAAGGCAGCCTGAAAATCCAACTAACCTTGTTTGCGTGCTTACGCAAAATCCAATCCCCAAAGGCAGCCTGAAAATGCCCCAACCCTTCTACATCGCCGCTGGCGCCATTATCGGCGCGCTGATTCGCTGGCAACTTGCCGCATGGTTCAACCCCAGCTGGACAGCATTGCCGCTGGGCACGCTGTTGGCAAACCTGCTGGGCTGCTTTGCCATCGGCGCGGCGCTGGCGCTTCATCTGCCCACCAACATCAAACTATTCCTAATCACAGGCTTGCTCGGCAGCTTAACCACGTTTTCCACCTTTGCCGCCGAATTGGTGCAACTGAGCCAACGCCAGCAATGGCAAAATATATTTACCGCGCTGCTGCTGCATTTGGGCGGCGGCGTGGGCGCAGTGGTGCTGGGGGCGTGGTTGGTGGACAAGATGGCGCGATGATGGCAACAAAGGCAGCCTGAAAGCCAAAGGCTTCTGCGAAACGAAAACGCCCCACGCGCAGCATCCTGCTGGAAAACGCACAGCTTATTCTTTTGCCAGTACACGGCTTGCCAGCAAGCCGTAGGGGGCGCGCAACAGCGTTTCAGGCTGCCTTTATGTTCGCGCCCGCATTTAGGCAGCCTAAAAATGGTGTTGTGTTGATTAGCAAGCCGTTCAAATCAAAACGTTGTTTGTTTGCTGATTAAGGGCTTGGCGACGAGCCGTTGCCGCTCCATGCGGGTTGATGTTTTGTGTTCGGTTTTCAGGCTGCCTTTGCTCAGTTCATTCGTTATCAAATACAAATAACCGTGTTCGTTGCCAAAGGCAGCCTGAAACGTTTGCACAATGCTGCGAAGGCAGCCTGAATAGCATTGCCTAAAAAGCATGAAAGGCAGCCTGAAAAGGATTTTCTCCTTTTTCAGGCTGCCTTTTTTGTCTCGCTCAACGCTCAATATTCAACGCTGGCAAATCATCATCACATCGCGCCGTAATTCGCCCCGCCGCCACCTTCGGGGCAAGTCCATTCAATATTTTGCATGGGGTCTTTGATGTCGCAGGTTTTGCAATGCACGCAGTTTGCCGCGTTAATCTGCAACCGCGCCGCGCCGCCCTCTTGCACGATTTCATACACACCAGCGGGGCAATAGCGCGTTTCGGGCGAAGCGTATTCCGCCGCGTTCACATCCAGCATCAAGCGCGGATGGCGCAGGCGCAGATGCACAGGTTGGTTTTCTTCATGCGCCACATTCGCCAGCTGTACACTGCTGAGTCGGTCAAACGTGAGCTTGCCGTCGGGCTTGGGATAAGCAATCGGCTGACAGGCGGCGGCTTTTTTCAGGCTGCCGTGGTCGGTGCCGTGGTGTTTAATCGTCCACGGTGCGCGCCCTTTGAGCAGATAAAGCTCCAAGCCCGAATAAATCATCGCGGGGATTAAGCCCCATTTAAACGCGGGTCGGATATTGCGCGCTTGATGTAATTCTTGATACAGCCAACTGTTTTGAAACAATTTTTCGTATTCATCGGCTTGTTTGCCGCTTTCAGGCTGCCCATCGCCCAAATCATCCAACAAAGGGAACACGGCTTCTGCCGCCAGCATTGCCGATTTCATCGCCGCGTGCGAACCCTTAATGCGCGGCACATTCAAAAAGCCCGCGCAATCGCCAATCAACGCGCCGCCTGCAAACGCCAAATGCGGCAAACTCTGCAAACCGCCTTCCACCAACGCTCGCGCGCCATAAGCCACGCGCCGCCCGCCTTCTAGCATTTTGCGGATGGCAGGATGCAGCTTCCAGCGTTGCAATTCTTCAAAGGGCGAGAGATAGGGATTGGCGTAATCCAGCCCAATCACCATGCCCAGCGCAATTTGGTTGTTGTCCAAATGGTAAACAAACGCGCCGCCATAAGTGCGCTGATCCAGCGGATAGCCCACCGTGTGCTGCACGCGCCCTGCGTGGCATTGCTCGGGCGGCACTTCCCATATCTCTTTGATGCCCAAGCCATAAACTTGCGGCTGGCAATCGCGATCCAGCGCAAATTGCGCCATCAGCTGCTGGGTGAGCGAGCCGCGCGCGCCTTCGGCAAACAGGGTTTGCTGCGCGTGCAATTCCATGCCGCGCTGGAAATTTGCCGTTGGCTTGCCATCCTTGCCGATGCCCATATCGCCCGTTGCCACGCCTTTGATGCTGCCATCGGCGTGGAACAGCAATTCGGTTGCGGCAAAGCCCGCGTAAATTTCCACGCCCAAGCCTTCCGCCTGCTCTGCTAGCCAGCGGCACAGTTGCCCCAAGCTGATGATGTAGTTGCCGTGGTTATCAAAATTTGGCGTAACAGGCAGCCTGAAAGATTGCTCGGTAGTTAAAAACAACACTTCGTCTTCGGTTACGGCGCGGGTGAGCGGCGCGTCCAGCTCGCGCCAGTTGGGCAGCAATTCGTTGAGCGCAATCGGGTCAAACACCGCGCCCGACACAATATGCGCCCCCACTTCGCTGCCCTTTTCCAGCACGCACACGCTGATGTCGCGCCCCGCCTGCGCCGCCAGCTGCTTCAATTTAATCGCGGCAGACAAGCCCGCCACGCCCGCGCCCACAATCACCACATCGTATTGCATCGCATCGCGTTCAGTTTGGTTCATGGTTGGATTCCTTGTTTTTATATTGGTTGGTTTTAGCTTCGCAACTACGCTTCGCTACGCAGGCTGCCTTTTTGCGCGCAAGGCAAACGCCCGCCCATGCGGTGATTTTGCGATAACGGCAGCCTGAAAATATTTGGGGCTGCCCGAACATTGAGGCAGCCTGAAAACATAACACGGATAAGATGGGCGCGATTTTAACATTTTTTATCCGCCGCAGCCTTTATGCCCGCCGCAAATGCTGCCAAAATATACCTTTTTTAACACCCCGCGCCGTTAAGCCATCATGAACAAAACCGCCCTGTTGCTCTGCGCCCTCCTGCTCGCCGCCTGCGCCGCCCCCACATCACACAAAATCAGCCACCACACGCCCCGCAAAACCGCCCACGCCAACCGCCCCGCCACCCCCGCCATCAGCGAAGTGGACACGCTCGGGCTCTTGCTGCAAGCCGAACAAAGCACATCAGGCAAAGCCCGCAACGTGTTATACGAAGCCCGCCACGCCACGCTAGACAACGGCACCGTGGTGCGCGGCAGCTGCTGGGACTATCTTGACCACATCTTCACCAAAGCAGGCGTGCCACGCATCCTGCGCCAAACTGCCTACCAAAGCAAAAAATCGGGCCCCTACGCCGCGCCCAACCAAATCCGCGCAGGCGATTGGCTGTATTACATCAACTACGACTACCACAACATAGAACACAGCGGTCTGTTTATCGGCTGGACGGACTACGCCAAAAAACAAGCGCTGGTGTTGAGCTACGCGGGCAACGGGCGCCACGAAACCGCGCGTTATAAAATTTACGATTTATCGGGGGTGTATCAGATTACGCGTGCGCAGCAGTAAGCCATATCGCCCAGAATTTAACGCAAAGGCAGCCTGAAAAACGTTTGAACGGTTTTTCAGGCTGCCTTTTTACTGGGCGCAACGTTAGTACACAGGGAACGATTTTCAGCCTGCCTTCCCCGCTCCACGCATCAATTCGCTCAACGCCCAGCGCGGTTTCACATTAAACGCGCCTGCCGCTTGGGCAGCCTGAATGCCGTATTGCAGCCGCATCGCGCCAGCAAAGGCAATCATCGCGCCGTTGTCGGTGCAAAAGGCGAGCGGTGGAAAATAGGTTTGCACGGCTTCGGGCGCGGCTTTGGGCGTGGTTTGGATTTTCAGGCTGCCTAAGGTTTCGCGCAGCTTCCAGTTGGCGCCCACGCCACCTGCCACCACCAAGCGGCGAAAACCTGTTTGCAACAAGGCTTGCTGCGCTTTGGCAACCAACACATCCACCACCGCATCTTGAAAGGCGCGACAAATGTCGTTGCGCGTGGCTTCGGGCAGCGGCGCATCTTCGGGCAACGCCAGCTCGGCGCGGGTTTTTTCCACGGCAGTCAAAATGGCGGTTTTCAAGCCCGAAAAACTCATTTGCAAATCTTTGGAATGCAGCATGGGGCGGGGAAAATGGTAGTTTTCAGGCTGCCCCAGCTTGGCAAGCTGGGATAATTCCGCGCCCGCAGGATAGCGCAGCCCCAATAGTTTGCCTGTTTTATCAAAGGCTTCGCCCACGGCATCGTCCACCGTTTCGCCGAGCAATTCATAATCGCCCACGCCGCGCACCGCCATAAACTGCGTATGCCCGCCTGACACCAAGAGCGCCACAAACGGAAACTCTGGCTTTTCATCCGCCAGCAGGGGCGAGAGCAGATGCCCTTCCAGATGATGCACGGGCAGCAGCGGCTTGCCAAACGCCAGCGCCAAGCCGTTGGCATAGGCTGCGCCCGCCAGCAACGCGCCGCCCAAGCCCGGCCCTTGCGTGTAGGCGATGGCGTCGATGTCGGCATAATCGGCTTGCGCTTCGTGCAGCGCGGCTTGGGTGAGCGGCACAAGGCGGCGGATATGATCGCGGCTGGCAAGCTCGGGCACCACGCCGCCGTATTCGGCGTGCATCGCCATTTGGGTGTGCAGTTGGTTGGCAACGAGTCCGCGCTCGGTGTCGTAGAGCGCAACGCCTGTTTCGTCGCAGGATGATTCAATTCCAAGAATAAGCATGGTTGGGTCTTTCGTGTGTGTGGTTTTTCAGGCTGCCTTGTTGGCATGGGGCAGCCTGAAAATGGGTTGTTGTGTTGTAAACAAATGGGCAGCCTGAAAACGGGTAAACAAGCGCCGTTGCTGCCTTTGGGCGGCACTATTGCGCGGACGATGCAGCATTCGGCTGCTGTTGATATTGCCGTTCAATCTGCTGATGCACGCTGGACTTGGGCTCTTCCATCGTCCACGAGAAAACGTGATACAGCGCAAACGCAAAGCCAAACAAGCTGGTGGCATACATTATTGCGCGCAGCTTTTGCTCATTGAGCCACCAAAGAATAAAGCCATACACCAGCGCAAAAGCCAAACAGCCCAGCAAGCGCGTCCAGCTAAATGCCGTAATCAAATTGAAAACCGCAAGCAGCGCTACGCCCAAATGAAATCGGATGAGAATCGTGTCCATCGTGTCTTCCTTTGCTCGCAAAAGGCAGCCTGAAACGGCTTTGCCATCGCCCTATTGATTATTGCGCACCCAGTCTAGCCATTTTTCAAACAATTCAGGCTGCATCGCCGCCACCACCGAGCGTTTAAACGCATGCAAGCCGCTCCAAAATTCGTCGCCTTCCAGCGTTGCCAGCAAGCCGCCCGCTTCTTCCAAAATCAGCGCGCCTGCCGCGTAGTCCCACAAATTCTGCCCACCGTGCAAATACACATCAAAGCGCCCCGCCGCAAGGTAGCACCAATCCAGCGTGCTGCTGCCCAAGCAACGCAGCGTGCCAAAGGGGGCAAAATGGTTGATGCTGTTCGCCAGCCTTGCCGAGCGCAAACGCTTCACATCCACGCCTGCCAAGGCTTCGCGCAGTTTTTTAGCCACGCATCGCAGCGGCAAGCGCGTATCGTTTAAAAACGCCCCTGCACCGCGCTCGGCGGAAAAAAGCTCGCCACTTATCGGGTTGAAAATCGCGCCCAGCTGCGCCCTGCCCTGCGCCACATAAGCCACGGAAACGGCAAAATGCGGCAGCCCGTTAACAAAATTATTCGTGCCGTCTATCGGATCAATCACCCACAAGCCCGATTGCGCATGCGATGCCCACAACGCCCGTTGCTCGGTGGCGCTCATTTCTTCGCCCAACACAGGCGCGGCGATAATCTGCGGCAGCCTGAAAACCAATTTTGCCTGCGCCGCCAAATCCGCCTGCGACAACACGCTGCCATCTTCCTTGCGCGCACTTTGCACACGCAAAAAATACGGCATGATTTCGTTTGCCGCCACATCGCGGATTAAGTCGTGCAACAAGTTCATCGGTTTCATAGCAGCTTTTGGTAAAATAAAAGAGTCGCAATTTTAACATATCCTTACGTTTCCCACGCCATGTCACGCTTCTATCTCCCCGCCCCGCTCGCCCTGCAAACCACATTCAGCCTGCCCGAAAACATCGTGCGCCATATCCACGTTTTGCGCCTGAACGCAGGCGATGGCATCACGCTCTTCAATGGCACAGGCAACGATTTTGACGCCACCTTGCAAGCCATCGGCAAGCGCCATGCCGAATGCCACATCCACGCCCAAAGGCAGCCTGAAAACGAAAGCCCGCTCGCCATCACGCTGGTGCAAGCCATTTCCAGCGGCGAGCGCATGGATTTTACCCTGCAAAAAAGCGTGGAACTGGGCGTGCGCGCCATCCAGCCCATCATCAGCGAACGCTGCGTGGTGCGACTCAGCGGCGAGCGCGCCGAAAAACGCGTGCAACGCTGGCAAGACATCGTCATCGCCGCCTGCGAACAAAGCGGGCGCAGCGTGGTGCCGACTGTGTTGCCGATTGTGTCGTTTAGCGATTATCTGCGCCAAATGCCACCAGAATTGCACCTGATGATGAGCCTGCGCCGCGCCAGCCGCCTGCGCGACATCGCCCCCGCGCCGCAAACGCTGCGCCTGATGATTGGCCCCGAAGGCGGCTGGACACCTGCCGAAGAACAAGCCGCGCTGGAAGCAGGCGTGCAAACCATCACGCTGGGCAAACGCGTGTTGCGTACCGAAACCGCTTCGCTGGCGGCGCTGGCGGCGATGCAAGTGTTGTGGGGGGATTTTTGAGTTGTGGGGGGATTTTTGAAACATTTGAAACTGGGGGGGATTTCAGGCTGCCTAAACGCGCAAATAACCTAATCGTGCCAACAATAGGCAACCTGAAAAAAACAAGCCGCTAGTTCCGAACACTAATTAAGGGGCTTAGGAAGCAAAAATCATTTTAAAGGATCATTCCGCAACATTTTC
>CAUQQW010000058.1:0-14494 GCA_963520365.1 uncultured Kingella sp. | reverse complement strand
GGGAGATGGGGGGAATTTAAAGGGTTCTTGGGAGTTTTGCAAAGGTTTCAGACTGAAAAGCCAAATTCGCTTTTCAGGCTGCCTTTGTCGTTCTATTCTTATTCCGCGTTTTAGAAATCATGCGGTTCTATCTTGCCTGATGTGTTTAACACGCCAATCCATGCACGGTTTTAAACTCGCATCACGTTTTCAGGCTGCCTTTCACTCTTCGCTATTGCCTATGCTCACGTTGTAATCAATATGCGTGGGCTGCGGTTGGTTTTCAGGCTGCTTTTTGTGGCCCGACAGGCGTTTGAGATAGGCTTCGTCGATGTCGCCCGTGATGTATTCGCCGTTGAAGCAGGAGGAATCCAAGCCTTCGATGTTGGGGTTGTGTTTGCGGATGATGGCTTCCAGCCCGGCCAAATCTTGGAACACGCAGGCATCGGCGTTGATTTCGCGGGCGATTTCGGCGGCGGTGCGGTTGTGGGCAATGAGTTCCTCGCGCGTGGGCATATCTATGCCGTACACGTTGGGGTAGCGCACTTCGGGGGCGGCGGAGGCGATGTAGATTTTGTTTGCGCCGCTTTCGCGCACCATGTCCACGATTTCGCGGCTGGTGGTGCCGCGCACGATGCTGTCGTCCACCAATAGCACGTTGCGCCCTTTGAATTCGCTGGGGATAGTGTTGAGCTTTTGCCGCACGGATTTTTTGCGCGTGGCTTGGCCGGGCATGATGAAGGTGCGCCCGATGTAGCGGTTTTTAATCAGCCCTTCGCGGTAGGGTTTGCCCAGCGCGCGGGCAAGTTCCAATGCGCTGGGGCGGCTGGTGTCGGGGATGGGCATCACGACATCAATGGCGTTGATGTTGATTTCGCGTTTGATTTTTTCAGCCAGCAGCACGCCCATGTCCACGCGGGCTTGGTACACGGACACGCCGTCCATGATGGTGTCGGGGCGGGCGAAATAAACGTATTCAAACAGGCAGGGGTTCAGGCGCGGGTGTTCGGCGCATTGGCGGGTGTGCAGCGTGCCGTCGAATTCGATGAACACGGCTTCGCCTGCTTGGATGTCGCGCTCAAAGTGGTACGACAAGCCGCCGAATACCACGTTTTCGGAGGCAACCGCCCATGAGGTTTTGCCGTTTTTTTCTTGCTTGCCCAGCACCAGCGGGCGGATGCCGTTGGGGTCGCGGAAGGCGAGCATGCCGTAGCCCGCTATCATGGCAACGATGGCATACGCGCCGCGCACGCGTTTGTGCACTCGGGCGACGGCATCAAAGATGTTGTTTACAGTGAGATGCAGCGGGTCGGCGTTTTGGCTGACGGCTTGGCGCAGCTCGTGGGCGAAGACGTTGAGCAGCACTTCGCTGTCGGATTGGGTGTTTACATGGCGCAGGTATTGGGTATAGACCTCTTGGTGCAGCTCGGCGGTGTTGGTGAGATTGCCGTTGTGCGCCAGCACGATGCCAAAGGGGGAGCTGACGTAAAAGGGTTGGGCTTCGGCGGGGCTGCCTGCGTTGCCTGCGGTGGGGTAGCGGACGTGGGCGATGCCTGCGTTGCCGTGCAAATCGCGCATATGGCGGGTGCGGAACACTTCGCGCACCATGCCTTGTCCTTTGTGCATATGGAAATAGCTGTTTTGGCTGGTTACGATGCCTGCTGCGTCTTGCCCGCGGTGTTGTAGCATTTGCAAGCCGTCATACAGAAGTTGGTTTACGGGTTCGTGTGATACGAGTCCTAATACGCCGCACATGGGGTTCTCCGTGGAGTGGTTGAGATGGGGTTGGGGGATGTTGCGGCAGCCTGAAAATGGGTTTGGGCTTTGCCAAGCGGGTAAACGCGTTTTCAGGCTGCCTTTGAGCGTTGGGCTATCGTTTGGGAGCGCTGCGCTGGGGTTGCGCTGGGGCATTGGATAAAACGGGATGGTTTTTGTATTGCTCTATGATGTTTTGGATGGGATGTCTTGGATGGCGGGGATTGCGTTGAGATCAATGGTTTCGGGCGCTGCCGCAAGTATCCTGCTGCGCTGTTCGCCAAGAAAGCGGGTGAGCCGATCGCGCAAATCGGCAGGGGCAACGCGCAAGAGAACGATGGATTCGGCGTAGGCGATGAGATTGAGCAGGCGTTCTTTTTCCATAAGGGTTGCCATGTTTTTATCCTTTGCGAATGGGTTGCTGATGATTGGGCTGTGAGCCGCGATAAGGCAGCCTGAAAATGCTTTGCCTGCATGGTTTTCAGGCTGCCTACTGCCGCATCGCAGTCAAAAATGCGCCATCCAAAATTGAAGGACTACCCGCATACTCTGCACCTTGCCGATGCGTTCCAATGCCAGTAGTCCTAAGGGGATTGCTTGGGGTTTGATTTGTTGGCGCGTTTTTTTGCACCTTCTTTTTGCTTTTTCAGGCTGCCTGAATGCTCGCTTTTATCGGCTTTATCCTTTTTCAGGCTGTCTTTGTGGTCGGGCTCGCCAATGCTGGCGCGTTTGGTTTGGGGATTGTGGCGCGGGTTGCGGTTGGCATCATCGTCTGTGGCGTTGCGTGTGGCGTTGTTGCCTGTTGGGGGCAAAGCGCCTAAGGGTAGGGCGGTGTCGTTGTGGTCAAATTTAACTTGTTTTGCCAAAAATTCGGGCAGATAAGGCGTGCCCATCAACGCGATGCTTTCAAAAAACGGTGCGCTGATGGAGTCGCGCCATTCGTTGTCTTTGGGCAAATCGCTAAACGCGCACAGCAACACCGCGATGCTCACCACCAACACGCCTTTCAGGCTGCCTAATGCCGCGCCGCCAATGCGGTTGAGCGTGGATAAATGCGCTTTTTTGATGATTAAATCAAACACTTGATGGGTAAACGCCAATGCCAACCGCGTTACCACATAAATCGCCACAAACGCGCACACCACCGCCAATTCGCGCGGCTGCATGGAGGAAAACATGATGTTGGACACATCCACTGCCAAAAACCGCGCCACCACCAAAGCCAGCAACCAGCCCACAAACGAAAACACTTCGCCCATCAATCCGCGCATGGCGGAAAGCACGATGCAGGCGAAAATGGTGGTGAATGCGAGTAGGTCAAAAAGGGTCATGGCGGTGATTCACGGTTTGGGGTGATTATTTTTGTTCCAGCACGATGCCGCCCAAGCCGCGCGCTTTGAGCTTGCTGGCGGCGAGTTCAGCTTCGGATCGGTTCGGGAACGAGCCTGTTTTCAAGCGATAAACCTTGCCTTTATCGGTGTTCACTTCTTCAATGGATGAAGAGTAGTTCAGCCCTTTCATTTTTTGCTGCGCAGCTTTGGCGGCGTTGATGTCGCGGTATGCGCCCACTTGCACGCTGGCGCGTTTTTCTCTGTTGTCTTTGCTGGCTACGGCTTTTTCAGGCTGCCTTGTTTGCGTGGTTTTGCTGGCGGCTTTGTCGTCGGCTTTTTTCGGCACGGCGGCTTTGGCTTGCGCGGCGCGTTCGGCGGCTTTTTGCTGTGCCAACAGTTTGGCGCGTTCGGCGCGGCGGGCTTCATCGGCGGCGGCCTTTTGTTCGGCGGCGCGTTCCAAGGCGGCTTTTTGTTTGGCGGCGCGTTCGGCTTCGGCTTTGGCAACCACTTCTTGCGCTTGTTTGCGGCGCGCTTCATCGGCGCGGGCTTTGGCGATGCGTTCTTGCTCGGCGCGGGCGCGGGCTTCGGCGCGTTCTTGGCGGGCTTCGGCGCGTTTGCGGGCGGCTTCTTCGCGCGCTTGTTGTTGCTCTAAGCGGCGTTGTTCTTTTGCCTTGCGCTGTTCTTCGCGGCGCAAACGGCGCTCTTCGGCAAGACTGGCTTGCGTGTCGGCATCATCCAGCATAGTCTCAGCAGGTTGCACGCGAGGTTTAGCGCTGGTGCGCTCTTGTGGCAACGGCTTGGCAGCCTGAACGACAGCGCTGGGCGAAGCAGGGTGGCTGGCTTGGGCAGCGCTTAAAGTGGGCACGGTTGAAGCCGCTTGCTGTGCGCCGCTGGGGCGCAATACTTCGGTGGTAACGTGCTGTTGCTGCTGCGGTTGCGCCATTTTGGGCTCAATGTTGTCTTTGGGACCATTGCTGGCAACGGCGGCAAACAAGCCTCCTGCTAACACGGTAATCGCGCCTGCGCCGATTAAGCGGCGGCGATTTTTGTTTTTCAGGTGTTCGTATGCGTCTAAAACGGCTTGGTCTTCGTGGTGTTCGGGTTGTGGGTTTTGAGATTCTTGCTTCATGTTTACGGGTCTTTCTGATGCGGTGGCGGTTGTTTTGTGAGACAAGCAGCCTAAAATTCCAGCTACGGTGTGAAATGAGCCAAACACAATAATTCTATCATTTTCCGTAACTTGCGATAAGGCAGCGGTGTAGGCAGCCTGAATGGTGTTATGCGGATGGATGGCTTTAATGTCGTGTTTTTTCAGCTTGGCGGTGAGCGCGGTGAGCGTCATGCCGCGCGGCAAATCCAGCGGGGCGATAAACCATTCGTCAATGCTGTCGCGCAAAATGCTGATCACGCTGTCGCTGTCTTTGTCGGCAAGAATGCTGAACACGGCGAGCGTGCGCTTGGCAGGCAGGTTTTTCAGGCTGCTGGCTAATGCGCGGGCGGCGTGCGGATTGTGCGCCACGTCTAAAATAATTTCAGGCTGCTGTTGGATGATTTGAAACCGCGCCCTGTTTTGCGCTTGGGCGATGCCTTGCGCCAAGGCTTCGTTGCTCACAGGCAGCTGCTGGCGCATGATTTGCACGGCGGCAACGGCACACGCGGCGTTGTTGAGTTGAAACGCGCCTTGCAAGGCGGGCAGCGGTAAATCAATTTTCAGGCTGCCGTTGTTGGCTTGCCATTGCCAGCTATCAATGCGCGCGATGTAGGAAAATTGGTGATTGAGTTGCAACAGCTTTGCGCCAATGTTTTTGGCGTGCTGCCCCAGCGAATGCGGCGCGGGGTCTTGCCCAAAAATGGCGGGCTTGCCTGCGCGGAAAATGCCCGCTTTTTCCTTGCCGATTTGCTCTATGCTGTCGCCCAGATAATCTTGGTGATCCAAATCCACGCTGGTAACAATGGCGCAATCGGTGTCAAAAATATTGACCGCATCCAGCCGTCCGCCCAAGCCTACTTCCAAAATCATCACATCCACTTGGTGCTGCCCGAAAATATCCACTGCCGCCAAAGTGTTGAATTCAAAATAAGTAAGCGAAACATCGCCGCGCGCAGCTTCAATGCGCTCAAACGCCTCAACGATTTCTTCATCGCTCACGGGCTGGTTGTTGATGGCGATGCGCTCGTTAAAGCGCAGCAGATGCGGGCTGGTGAGCGTGCCGACTTTGTAGCCTGCGGCGGCATAGATGTACGACAAAAACGCGCAGGTTGAGCCTTTGCCGTTGGTGCCGCCCACGGTGATAATGGGGCAGGCTGGTGCAAGATTCATCGCGTTTTTCACTTGGGTTACGCGCTCTAAGCCCATGTCAATTGGGGTGTGGTGGGCGGTTTCTAAATGGGCGAGCCATTGGGGAAGGGTTTTGGTTTGCATGTTTGTTTTGCTTGAATGGAATGTGGTAGCGAGCGATGCCGTGCTACATATTGTTGATTTTATTGATGAGGCAGCCTGAAAACGCCTTTTGCCTGTTTCAGGCTGCCTTATGATTGATACAGGTTGATTGGCTTGGGCGCGGTGTTATCCAGCCAGCGCGTTTGCCGCGCACATACATTTCAGGCTGCCTATGATTGCTTTCAGGCAGCCTGAAAATGGCTTCACGAGCGTCGCGCGTTCTTTTGCAATACCAGCACTTGTTCCACTTTTTGCGTATGCTCGGCTTGTGGTGCATTTGCAGCGACGGGCGCAACAGGGTTGGCAGGTTCGGCAGGCGCGGCGGTGTTGCCCACATCAGGCTCGTTGCCCGCTTGCATGCGTTTAATATTATCGCGGTGGCGCATAATCACCAGCGCGGAAACCACCACCAGCGACCAACCCCAGCTCGGATGATAAGGATGCTGTATCACGATAAAGGCAACAAACGGCGCTACGGCGGCGGCGACTAACGCGGCGAGAGAAGATTTTTTGAATTTAAATGCAATCGTTGCCCAAATCAACGCTACCCAAAATGCCGTCCAAAACGACATCGCCAGAATCACACCAACGCCTGTTGCCACGCCTTTGCCGCCTTTAAAGCTGAAAAAGATGGGATACATATGCCCCAGCACCACGGCAATCGCCGCCAAGCCCACGGTGTAATCGGGCAAGCCCAGCCAAGTGGTTAAGCAACGCGCCAAGCCAACGGCAAGCAAGCCTTTAAACGCATCGCCCAGCAGGGTGTAGGCAGCGGCTTTTTTGTTGCCACTGCGCAGCACGTTGGTTGCCCCAGGGTTGCCCGAGCCGTATGTTTTGGGGTCTGGCAAGTCCATTTTTTTGGACACCAAAATGGCGGATGAAACCGAGCCAATTAAATAAGCCACCACCGCAATCATCAATGCGAATAAGAACATACAAACACCGCGCCTTTCGTTTACAATAACAAAAATCGTGCATATTTTAACGGAACTTTAAGCAAATGGACAAAATTTTCTTATACGGCATGAAGGCGGATACACTCATTGGCGTGTATGACTGGGAACGCCAGCATAAACAAACGCTTATCTTGGATTTAGACATTGTTTTGCCTGAAAACAGCCATCAGGACGACAACATTGAACACACCATTCATTATGGCGAAGTGTGCCAGCTGATTCGCCAAGAGCTTGCCGATTGCGATTTCAAATTGCTGGAAAGCCTTGCCGAATTTGTTGCCCAGCTTGTTTTTGAACACTATCCCACGCCGCAGCTGCGTTTGCGCGTGAGCAAGGCGGGCGTGTTGCCCGATGTGCGCGAAGTGGGCATTGAAATTGAACGCCACCGTGCTTAATCCGATGAATGGGATGACACACCGCAAAAGCCGTTTAGGCAGCCTGAAACGCCTTGCCAACAAGATTATCCGCTGGGTGCGGATTCGCACACACCGCGTGATAGGCAGCCTGAAAAGCCATTTGCCCGCCAAACCGCCGTTTCCTGTGATGCTGATGCTGCGGCAGTATCGTTTTGTGCGTGCCAAATTGCTGCGCTTGCTGGCGATTAAAGGGCGCACGGCGTGGATATTTTCGCCCGCCTGCCTTGCCCATTTTGTGAACGGCGAGCATCCCGAAAGCCCGAAGCGGTTGGAAGCGATTGAGCGCGTGTTGCGCAAATCGGGCTTGTGGCATTTGCTGCAAAAAATTGAAGCACCCGAAGTAACCGACATCCAGCTATCGCGCGTGCACACCCGCAAATATTTGAATAGCTTGGAAAATCAAATTCCCAGCAATGGCACGGTGAAAATTGAAGAAGACACTTATCTCAGCCGCGACACGCTCGCCGCCGCCCGCCATGCCGCTGGCGCAGCCATCAAAGCGGTGGACATGGTGATGAAAAAGCAAGCCAAAAACGCCTTTTGCGCCATCCGCCCGCCTGGCCATCACGCCCATGCCGATAAAGCCGCAGGTTTTTGTTTTATCAACAATGTTGCCGTTGCCGCCATGCACGCCATCGCCGAATACCGCTTGGCGCGGGTGGCGATTGTGGATTTTGATTTGCATCATGGCGATGGCACGGAAGATATTTTTCGCGATGATCCGCGCGTAATGCTGCTCTCGTCGTTTGAGCATCCGCTGTATCCGTTTAGCGGCGTGCCGTTTACGGGCAGCAATCCGAATGTGATTAACTCGCCGCTCAAAGCGGGTGATGGCAGCGATGCGTTCCGCGATGTGGTGCGCGCGCAATGGCTGCCGCGCCTTGCCAGCTTTCGCCCGCAGATGATATTTTTTGCCGCAGGCTTTGATGCTCATCGCAACGACGATTTGGGGCATCTGAACCTAACTGAAGCCGATTATGAATGGATAACCAAAAAAATCATGCTGATTGCCAACCGCCACAGCGAAGGACGGATTGTTTCGGTGCTGGAAGGCGGCTATAAGCTCACCAGCCTTGCCAAAAGCGCAAAAGCGCATATTGCGTGTTTGGTGAAGGCAAGTCCGTTTATTTAAGGCAGCCTGAAAACAGCAAAGGCACTTTCAGGCTGCCGATTATCGCTGCTACCTTTAAGGCAGCCTGAAAAACAACCCCCATCACTCTCCAACGCGCCCCGCGCATTCCAACCATGACCCCCAGCAAATTCCACCGCATCGGCATACTCACCCGCCCCAACACGCCCGACATCGCCCCCGTTATCCACCAACTTATCGCCTTTTTGCACGCGCAACAGCTTGCCATCGTGATAGACAAACCCTGCGCCGACAACGGTTTAATCAGCGAAGTCGACCAGCAGCTTTGCGCCATCAGCGACAACATTGGGCAAGATTGCGACTTGATTTTGGTGCTTGGCGGCGATGGCACATTTCTTTCCGCCGCCCGCGAAGCCGCGCCCTATCGCGTGCCGCTGATTGGCGTAAACCAAGGGCATTTGGGCTTTCTCACCCAAGTGCCGCGCGAAAACATGGTGGCGGAACTGAGCAAAATGCTGGCGGGCGATTATTTGGCAGACGACTGCATTCTGCTGGAAACCACCGTGCAACGCGGCAGCGAAACGATTTATCACGGTATCGCGCTCAATGATGTGGTGTTGTCGCGCGGTGGCGCAGGGCAAATTATTGAATTTGAAGTGTTTATCAACAACGAATTTGTGTACACCCAGCGCAGCGATGGCTTAATTGTGTCCACGCCCACAGGCTCAACCGCCTATGCGCTGGCGGCGGGCGGTCCCATCTTGCAAACCGCCATTCGCGCGCTCACGCTGGTGCCGATTTGCCCGCAATCCATGACCAACCGCCCGATTGTGATTGGCGATGCCAACGAAATCCGCATTTTGATTACCAAAGCGGGCGACGCGCGCGTGCATTACGATGGGCAATCGTTTGTGGATATTCAAAATATGGATGAAATCATCATCCACCGCTACCACAACGAACTGCGCGTGTTGCACCCGAATAGTTATCAGTATTACAAGACATTGCGGCAAAAATTGCATTGGGGGGAGCAGTTGATTTGAGGGAGCACGCCAAGCAATAGGCAGCCTGAAAACGAGTAAAGCGCGGTTTCAGGCTGCCTTTTTGTTACGCATCGCGCTATCCCGCCCACCGCGTCAAAAAATCCTGCGCTGCTTCGTCTGCGCCTTCTGCCCGCTCGGCAGCGGTGGGGCAGCGGGCAATGCGCTCGGCAGCGAGTACCGTTTCATCGCCTGCGCGGCAATCCAGCAAGCCTGCCAGCAGCGATGTTTTCCACACCGCATCATCGCCACGCAACACCGTCGCAATCTCCGCATCAAACGCTTGCTGATGCGGGCGCAAAATCTCTGCTAGTGGCGCAGCAATCAGCCAGTTGCTGTCTTGCAGCCATGCCAACAGCTCGGGCAGCAGCGGGCGCAAAGTCGGCGCATCGGCGTGCGCCAGCGCGGCAACAGCGGTTAGGTCAAATTTGTCTTGCAACGGTTTGATTGGCATTTTCAGGCTGCCTTTTGCCCGTCGTTCCAAAACCGAAGCGGGTACGACCATTCGTTAGACATAAAGTGCGTGCTGTATTGGTTTTGGCAGTCGGGCAGGTATTGCTCGTACACGGGGTGTCCGTTTACTTGGAGCAAGCCTGCGTAGGAGAGGGCTTGCAGCACTTCTTGGCGGAATTCTTTGTTGCCTGTGCAATAGGTGGCGAGGGCGGCGAGCAGGTCGCTGTGGGTGGGCGGCGGGGTGCGTTGCACGGCGGCGAGAAAGTCGTCTAGCCAGCGGCTTGGGGTGTAGCTGGTTTGGGTGTAGGGCAGGGACAGGACAAGGCAGACGTAGGGGTGGCAGTCGTGGTAGGCGGAGAAGACTTTGAAGAAGAGTTGCTTGGCGATGGCTTCGGGGGTAAGCGGTTGCGGCCAGCGGGCGAGCAGGCGTTCGGCGGTGGCGTGGCGGTAGAAATGGTAGCGGGCGTATTCTTGCACGATGCTGGTGTCGCCGCGTTGGACGGCGGCGGCAAAGCGTTGTTGTAGCTCGGCTTCGTCTGTATGGGCAAGGGCGTGCAGCACGGCTTGGGCGGCGGCATCGGGGGCGATGGGGGTTTCAGGCTGCCCATGTGGCGAAGCGGAGTGCTTAGAACCTGTATTCACTATTTGCATAGGCATCTTTCATGCCCTAAAAACGCGGCTACTACGTTAAAAATGCTCGCAAGGTGTTCAACCTTGCTGCGCTTTTTGCCTTATATCCGCGCTTTTATGCCATCAAATCTACCTATGCAAATAGTGAATACAGGTTCTTAATATTGACTGCGTGGTTGATGCGGGCGATGGCGGCGGCGAAATCGGCATCGGCGGCGGGCGTTACCCAGCCCATGGCTTCGCGCCCGACTTTGTCGTAGTTCCAATGCAGGCTGAGCAGGGTGTGCAGCCATGCGGGGTCTAGACGCATTTTTTTTGCCATGTTGGTGATGGTGCGCTTTGCGCCTGTGCTTTGGTTGATTTGGGAGAGGGGGAGAGTTTGGGACATTTTGGGACTTTCTTGGGGATATTGGGAAAAAGGCAGCCTGAAAATGGGGCAATTGATGTTTTGGCTTCGTAACTCCGCTTTGCTTCGCAGTAGTTAGAATAACAATAAATAGGCAGCCTGAAAACGGGTTTAGATGCTGTTTTAGCTTCGCTGAAACTCGCTTCGCTCGTTTTCAGGCTGCCTTTATCCATCAAACCCGCATCGCTACCGTTCAATCAAATTCTCCCCATCCAGCCGATGCAATCGCGCAAAAATCAAGCCTGAAAATAGGGTAAAGCCGCCAATCGCCAAAAACGTGCAGCGAAACGCGGTTTGCACATTGCCTGCCAGAGCGGGCAGCGTGGAGAAATAATGCAGTAATGCCGCGCTGATTGCCGTGCCAAAGCCCACGGCAAGCTGCTGGTTCACCGACATTAAGCTGGTGCCGCTGGCGGCTTGATAGGGGCGCACGTCCGCCAGCGTGATGGTGTTCATGCCCGTGAACTGGATGGAGTTGCACGCGCCCAAGAGCAGCCACAGCGGCGTGAGCAGCCACAGCGGCGTGTGTGCGCTGGGCAGCGCCAGCAGCATAATCATGATGCCGATGATGACGGTGTTGCTCATCAGCATTTTGCGGTAGCCAAAGCGCGTTACCAGCGGCTTCACCAGCGATTTGGCGAAAATAGACGCGGCGGCAATCGGGGCTAACGCCCAGCCCGACACGGTGGCGCTGTGCCCAAAGCCCACTTGCAGCAGCAGGGGCAGCGTAAACGGCAGCGAACTCATGCCGATGCGCCCCGATAGGTTGCCCAATAGCCCCACGCGATAGGTGCGCACTTTGAGCAGATTTTTGTCGTACAACGGCTCGGCGGTGCGCTTGGCGTGCCACACATAGCCCGCCAGCGCGGCGATGCCCAGCAGCATCAAGCCGCCCGCCAGCCATGCTTCATCGGCGCGTTGCAGCGTTTCTACCGCCACGCTCAGCCCCACCGCGCCCGCGCCAAATAACAAAAACCCTGCCAAATCAAACTTGCGCGGCGCGGCAACTTGCGCAAAATCGGGCATGATTTTGCGCGTGAGATACGCCGCCGCCAGCCCCACGGGCAGGTTAATCAAAAAAATCCAATGCCAAGAAGCGTATTCCACCAAGTAGCCGCCCACAATCGGGCCAATAATCGGACCGATGAGCGCGGGCATCACCACATAGTTCATCATGCTGATGAGCTGGGTTTTGTCGTAGGCGCGCACCATCACCAAGCGCGGCACGGGGGTCATCATCGCGCCGCCGATGCCTTGCACCACGCGGGCGGCAACCAGCAGCGGCAAATTGGTGGCGGCAGCGCACAGGGCAGAGCCGAGCACAAAAATCAGCATCGCGCCAAAAAACACTTGGCGGATGCCGAAACGGTCGCTCAACCAGCCGCTTAACGGCATCAGCAGCGCGAGCGTGAGCGCGTAGGAAACCACGGCGGATTGCATTTGCAGCGGCGATTCGTGCAGCGCGGTCGCCATGGTGGGCAGCGCGGTGTTGAGCACGGTGGCATCCAGCATTTGCATAAAAATGGCGGTGGCAAGGAGCAAGGGGAGAAGACGGTGGGGGGTGGGTTGGGTGGTCATGGTGTGGTTTTTTTGGGGGGTGGGTTTAGGCAGCCTGAAAAAGGGGGCGGGATGCAAATGGGCTTTGGGGTGCGAATGGGATTGAGTGGTGTAGAACTGCGTTTCAGGCTGCTTTTAAACATAGCTATTTTTTTGCCAGAGCAGGCGTTTCGCCGCCTACCACGAGCAGGGGAAGGGCTGTTTATATTTGGTTTTTGAGGCGGATTTTGCGTCAGAAAGCAGGCTATGCAAGGCGCAAACCGCAGCAAGGTAAGCACCTTGCGAGGATTGGCAACGCAGCAGAGACTGTTTTATGACGCAAAAGCCCCCACAACACCAAATATAAACAGCCCTCACCCCTGCACCCCGCTTAATATCAACCATTGCTACACGCTACAATCTTTGCAAAGTCTTAGAGGCAGTCTGAAAACCTAAAATGGCGGTTAAAAAAACGTTTGAACTTCGCTGAAACGCGCTGCACTCGTTTTCAGGCTGCCTTTGCTCACTATAAACAGCCGATAAATGGAGCGTCGTCGGCTCGCCGACATTATTATGAACAACAAAGCGCAATGCCAAATTCAACCTGCGATTTGGCGACGAGCCGTCGTCGCTCCATTTGCGCTGCACTAAATTGCGTTTCAGGCTGCCTTAATCTGCTCCATCGTGTTTACAACAATCGTTTGTGCCAATCGTTTAACCAAAGTCGCCCGCATGAAATAGGCAGCCTGAAAATCTAAATACCGCGTCTAAAAAACGTTTTAGCTTCGCAGAAACGCGCTTCGCTCGTTTTCAGGCTGCCCTAACCCGCCACCCTGTTCACAAAAACAACTCAATCAAATCGTTCAAAAACCGCTGCCCCAGCTCGGTCGGGCGGAAATACAGCGGATTGCTGTCCAGCAGCCCTTTTTGCTGGGCGGCTTGGATGGCGCGGCTGATTTGAGCGGCGTTGATGCCTGTGCGTTCGGGCAGGAAGGCGCTGGGCACGCCGTCGATTAGGCGCAGGGCGTTCATCATAAATTCGCCTGCTAAATCTTGCGCGGCGATGGGCTGGCGGCGGATGGCTGCCTCAGGCTGCGTTTGCATGGCGGCAAGGTATTCGCTGGGGTGGCGGCTGCGGCTGGTGCGTTCTATGTGGCTGTGGTAGCTGATTTTGCCGTGCGCGCCTGCGCCGATGCCGATGTAGTCGCCAAATTGCCAGTAGTTTAGGTTGTGGCGGGCGCGTTGGCTGGGGGCGGTGGCGAATGCGCTGGTTTCGTATTGGGCGCAGCCTGCGGCGGCTAGGGTGGCGTGTACGGCATCTTCGATGTCTTGGGCGGTTTCGCTGTCGGGGATGCCTTGCGGCGGGGTATGCCCGAATGGGGTGTTGGGTTCTAGCGTAAGGTGGTAGGCGCTGATGTGGCTTGTGCCGTGGGCGATGGCGGCTTGCGCGTCGGCTTGGGCTTGGGCGGCGGTTTGGTAGGGCAGGGCGTACATTAAATCTATGTTGACGCGCTCAAAAATCTGCACGGCATCTTGGATGGCGGCGTGGGCTTCGGCGGCGTTGTGGATGCGCCCGATGGCGGCAAGGTGGGCATCGTTAAAACTTTGCACGCCAATGGATAGGCGGTTGATGCCTGCTTCTTTAAAGCCGTGGAATTTTTCGCGCTCAAAGGTGCTGGGGTTGGCTTCTAGCGTGATTTCGGCTTCGGGTTGGATTTTCACGCGAGCACGGATGCCCGATAGCAAATCGTCAATCGCTTGCGCGCTGAACACGCTGGGCGTGCCGCCGCCGATGAAGATGGTTTCTATCGGGCGACCCCAGATGTGCGGCAGCTCGGCTTCTAGGTCGGTGATTAGGGCTTGGATGTAGCTGCGCTCGTCTAGCGTGGTTTTGATTTTGTGGGAATTGAAGTCGCAATAGGGACATTTTTGGATGCACCACGGGATGTGGATGTAGAGCGAGAGCGGTGGAAGCGATGTGAGCGGAGTGGGTTGGAATAGGGGGGTTAGTTGCATGATGGGTGAGATGTGAGTTGGGGGCTTGGCAGAAGTTGGCGAACGCGTTTTCAGGCTGCCTTAATGCGCGGCGGCTAAGGCAGCCTGAAAATGGTTTGGCAAACAAGCCCTAAGTTTTATGGAAAAAAATCAGCGACAGCAAGCCGCCTGCAATCAAAGGCCCAACAGGCACGCCGTTGAAAAAGGTTACGCCGATAACCGTGCCCACCAGCAAGCCGATGATGAGATTGGGCTGCGTTTGCATCACGCCGATGCCGCGCCCCGCCAGCCATGCGACAAAAATGCCGGTGAGCACGGCAACCAGCAGTTTCAAGTCAAACAGTTGGCGAACAGGCGGCAGCTGCACTTTGCCCGATACCAAGGGCGAAAGAATGCCGATGGTTAAAATCAAAAGGGGCTGTACTAGATAAGCAGTCATGTTAGACTGCAAAAATGAAGATAACTCA
>CAUQQW010000057.1:0-14538 GCA_963520365.1 uncultured Kingella sp. | reverse complement strand
ATCTTCATTTTTGCAGTCTAACATGACTGCTTATCTAGTACAGCCCCTAAAAATTTCTTTAAGCCTGCGGCGGATAAGTCTTTACTGCCCACCGATTGTTTAATGGTTGCCAGCGCCCAAGCGTCCAGCGTTTTGTCGCCCGTTTGCGGATAGGCAACGCTGAGCTCGTGGCAACGCGGCTCTTTTTCGCCTTTGATTTTGGTGCAGTTGATTTTGACGTTGGCGGCTTGGGTTTTATACGACAAGGGGGCAGCCTGAACGCCTGCGGCGGCTAGCAAAGCGGCGGCAGACAAGGTCGCGGCGAAAAGCGGTTTGGTTAACATGGATTTTCCTTTCAATCAACAAGGGGAGAGATTGGACGGCGCTAGCGGTTTTTGCTTGGCAGAAACGCACGTTGCTTGTTTTCGGGTTTTCAGGCTGCCTATGCGCGTGCAGCCTGAAAAACACGTGGCAGGGTTACTCAAAGGCAGCCTGAAAAGCTATTAGCCTTTAAACACAGGCAAAATTTCCGCGCGGCTGAGCAGCTGGGCAACGATGTTCGCCACGCCAAACAGCAGCACCCAAATCATCAGCCAAGCGCCGCCAAACACGCGAAAGCCTTTGCCCGCGCCAAATTTTTTGCGCGCCGCGCGCAGCATCAGCGCAGGCACAATCGCCACCCACACCGTCGCCGCCAAGCCCACATAGCCGATAACGCCCACAAAGCCCAAAGGATAGAGCAGGCAGGCAATTAGCGGCGGCAAAAAGGTAATGGCGGCGGTTTTGGTGCGCCCCGCGCGGCTGTTGTCAAAGCCAAACAAGTCGCTCAGATAGTCAAACAAGCCCAGCGTTACGCCCAAAAACGATGTGGCAATCGCCATATAAGAGAAAAACGCCAACACTTTGGTCATGCTGCCAGTGGTAACAAATTTGGACAGTTCGCCAATCAACACGGCAACATCGCCATCGGCTTTAATCACAGGCGCAAAGGCGTTGCGCGGCAAATTGCCTTGGATGGCGAGCTGCCACAGCGCGTAAATCACCAGCGCAATCAGCGTGCCAATCCACAAGGCGCGGGCGACTTTGGGCGCATCGCCGTTGAAATATTTATACAGGCTGGACACATTGCCATGAAAGCCAAACGAAGCAAGGCACACGGGCAGGGCGGTGCCAAGGTAAATCCAATAGCTGGTGCCTGCTGGCGCGGCGCTATCCAGCAAGATGGGCAGTTGCGCGGTGCCGAGCAGCCCGCCTGTTGCCCAGATAAAGGCGATGATCATGCCACCAATCAGAATGCTGGACAATCTGTCCACCACGCGCGCGGAATACCACACACAGCCTGCGAAGATGATGAAAAACGCCAGCTGCCCCAGCCACAGCGTGCTATCGGGGTTGAAGCCCAGCGCCACGGTGGTGAGCCTGCCGCCAACAAAAATATAAGCATAAGTGAGCAAATACAGCACAAAGGCAACGGATAGCCCGTTAACAATATTCCAGCCTTTGCCGAGCAAATCGCGCACAAGGGTGTCAAAACTTGCGCCCACGGGGTAATGGGTGTTGGCTTCCAAAATCATCAGCCCCGATGCGAGCATGGAGAACCAGGTGTATAGCAGCACCACCAGCGAGCCGATAAACCATACGCCCGATGTGGCAGTAGGGTTGGCGAGCATGCCCGCGCCGATAACTGTGCCCGCGATAATCATCGCGCCGCCGAGTAGAGTGGGGGTTTTGTGTGTCATGGGATGTCCTTATGGATTTCAGGCAGCCTGAAATGGTTTTTGTAAACAAGGGATATTTTACAATATCAGATGCTATTTAACTTAAATTTGCAGAATATTTTTCTTGGCTGTGGATGGGATGCGATAAAGGCAGCCTGAAACGGATGCGGCGCGGTTGGGCAGCGCGAAACGTTTTAGCTTCGCAACTCCGCTGCGCTTCGCAGGCTGAAACCTTTGCAAAACCTGTAACCGATGGAGCGTCGGCGGCTTGCCGACATTTTGAAAAATCAGTAATGCTATGTTTAATAAGCAATTTGGCGACGAGCCGCCGCCGCTCCATTTTAGGTTTTAGGCTGTTGTTGGGAGTTTTGCAAAGGTTTCAGGCTGCCTTTGTTCGCCATGATGTAAAGATTAAGGCAGCCTGAAAAACCAAAAACGCCGCGCCAAACCATATTTAAGGTTGGGCGCGGCGTTGGTTGCATCATTGGCAATCAGTAATCAATAAAAAGCGAAATGGGCGGCGATGGCAGCCAGCCACAGCCAGCCGATGCGGTTGTTGTCCAAAAAAGCGGCGTGGCATTCTTGGCGATTGCGGCTGAACACGCGCAGATATTGCAGCCATTGCCAATAAATCACCAACACCAACGCCACCCAATACACCCATGCCGCGCCCAATTGCATGCCCACTTGTATCATCAAAATATCAAAAATGCCGTGGCAGAACATGGCGGCTTCGGCGTCGTAGCTGCCGAAGGTGATGGCGGATGTTTTGATGCCGATTTTGAGATCGTCTTCTTTGTCTGCCATGGCGTAGAGCGTGTCGTAGGCGAGTGTCCAGAACACGTTGGCGAAAAATAGCCACCATGCGATGCTGGGCACATTGCCTGTGATGGCGATGAATGCCATGGGAATGCCGAATGAGAATGCCATGCCCAGATACAGCTGGGGAATGGGGAAAATGCGCTTGGCGAAGGGATAGGTGAACGCAAGGCACAGTGCGGGGATTGCCATCAGCCATGTGGTGTAGCTAAACGGAATCAGGCACAGTGCGGCGAGAAAACATAACACGATGATGAGCCGTTTGGCTTCGCGCCCTGTTACGGCGTTGCGGGCGAACGGGCGGTTTTGGGTGCGCTCAACATGGCGGTCAAAATCTTTGTCTGCCCAGTCGTTTGCCACGCAGCCTGCACTGCGCATCAGGAATGTGCCGAGTGTGAATAGGGCGACGGTGCTGAGCTTGGGGCTGCCTTCGGCGGCAATCCAAATCGCCCATAGGGTGGGCCAGAGCAGAAGCAGGGTGCCGATGGGTTTGTCGGCGCGCATAAGCTGGATGTAGATGGGGATTTTGCTGTGCCAGCGGGTGGCGTGGGATGGGGTGATTGGGGTGGTGGGCATGATCATTTGGAGTAAATGTTCTTTGGTGGATTATAGTGGGTTTTGTTAGGATTTTGTTGTATTTTGTTAAGAAATAAGCAATTTTTGTTCCATTGCGGGCGGTGGGAGAGTGTAAAGATGAGGTTTGGGGTGCTTTGGATGGTGCAACATTCAAGGCAGCCTGAAAATGATTTGTGCTTTGTGGCTGGCTTGGGGGTAGCTTTAACCATGCGTCTCATGCCGACGGGGCACTTACTTTTCTTTGCTTCGCCAAAGAAAAGTAAGCAAAAGAAAGGCGACCCCGACGTGCAGGTTCGCTTTGCGAACTTCCCTCACTCCACATCCTTTTTTCGGCGCGTACGAACTAGTCGCGCTGCGCGCGCCGTCGGACAAGCGCACGCTTTTTTCCGAAAAAAGAATGCTCCGTTCGGCTGGACGTAGGGGAGTGGGCGGTAGCATTAAACGGATGTGAAGAGTTAGGCAGCCTGAAAGCCAATCTAACCAGCAAAAAATGTTTAGCTAAGCACCAAATGGGTTTGTTTTTTAGCTGTGTTGAACTTTATTTCAGGTTGAAACCTTTGCAAAAGCTATAACCGATGGAGCGTCGGCGGCTCGCCGACATATTGGCAAATCAGTAGCGCAATGTTTGAAGTGTTGGCGGCGAACCGCCGCCGCTCCATTGGGCTACTGGGATGTTGCACAATTTTCAGGCTGCCTTGGATGGCGTTGTAAACATCCAAGGCAGCCTGAAAACTATTTAGCGGAATTTAAACACGGTTGCGCATCACGCCCCGCCCACCGTTTCCGCCAAAAACCGCAACACGCAGGCGAGTTCTGCGGCGGTTTCTTCTTGCGTGCCGTTGCCTGTGTGTCCGCCGCTGGCGGGGGCGTAGAGCTGGCTGGGGGCGTGCTGTTCGCGCAGCTTGGCGTGGAATTTGAGCGCGTGGGCAGGATGCACGCGGTCGTCGGCAAGGCTGGTGGTAATCAGGGCGGGGGGATATTTCAGGCTGCCTGAAACGTTGTGGTAGGGCGAGAAGGCGGTAAGGTAGTCGCGCATTTGTGGGTCGGCGGGGTCGCCGTATTCTTCTATCCAGCTTGCGCCTGCGTAGAGCTGGGTGTAGCGCAGCATATCGGTGAGCGGCACTTCGCACACCATTGCGCCGATGTTTTCAGGCTGCCTTGTGTACGCGCTGGCTACGATTAAGCCGCCGTTGCTGCCGCCTTGGATGGCGATGCGCTGGGCGCGGCTGTAACCTTGTCGGCAAAGATGGGCGACGACGGCGAGTAGGTCGTCCACCGATTTGTGTTTGTGTTGGCGTTGGGCGGCTTCGTGCCAGCCTGTGAACTCGCCGCCGCCGCGTATGTTGGCGAGCACAAAGGCGTTGCCGTGTTCCAGCCAGTGTTTGCCGATGCTGCCCAGATAGTGCGGCAGCTCGGGCACGTTGAAGCCGCCGTAAACGTAAACCAGCGTGGGCGTTTCAGGCTGCCTTGGCTGTTTGCCCACCCAGTAATAAGGAATGGGCGTGCCGTCTGCCGATGGGGCGTGGTGCTGTTCCACGATGATGCCTTCGGCGTTGAACTGGGCGATTTGGCGGCGCATCACGCTCAATTCCATCACGCTTAAATCCAGCGCGTAGAGCGTGAGCGGCGTGGTGAAATCGCTGGCGGCAAGGTAAAGCACGTCGCCGCCCCATGGCTGGTCGGTAAGGTCTATCGCACCGTTGGGCAGGCTGGGCAGGGCAATGGCTTGCCATGCGCCGTTTTGCCATTGCCATGCTTTCAGGCTACCTGAAACGTTGTCCAGCAGATTGGCGATGATGAAGCGGCGCGTGGTTTCCACGCTGGCGATGGCTTGCTGCGCGTTGGGCGTAATCAAGCAAAAGGCTTCGCCGAGCATGCCTTTGTTGAGCTTAACGGCAATCAGGCTGCCTGCGGCGTAGCTTTGGTTGGCGCGATGCCATGCGGTTTTGAGTTGAACGATGAGTTGCCCTGCAATATAGCCCGCAATGTCGGCATCGCTGGGCAGGGCAAGGGCTTGGATGTCGCCCGTTTTGCCCACTTGATAATAGGTTTTTTGGAAGAAGCTGCTGGCGGATTCAATCAAATCAATCGGCGCGCCTTGCGGGTCTAAATAACGCCATGCGTGCACCATTACGCCGTTTTCAGGCTGCCTGAAAATGGCTTGGGCTTCGTCAAAACTCTGCCCGCGTTGCATCAGCCAAACTTCGCGCGGATAGCCCGATGGCGTGAGCTGGCGTTCGTCCCAAGCTGGGCAAACCCATACGCTGTTTTCATCGCGCCATGCGATGTGGTTTTTGCCCAGCGGAAAGTGAAAACCGTTGGGCACGATTTGGCGCGCGGCAAGGTTAAATTCAACCGTGTACGCCGCGTCTGAACCTGCGGGCGAGAGCGTGAGCAGGGCGATTTCAGGCTGCTCCACATAGTGCGACACGCCGTCTAAATACACATCGTCGCCCAAAATCTCATCAAAATCCGCCACCGAAAACAGCGTTTGCCACTCGGGCAGCCCCGCGCGATAAGTAGCAGCGGTGCACACGCGATACACGCCCTTGGGGAACTCGGGCGATTGGTGGAAGTGGTACATCCGCGCGCGGTGTTCTTGGCAGAACGGGATTTGGCGTTCGTCTTGCAACTGGGCAAGGATGCCATCGCGCAGGGCGGTGTATTCGGGCGATTGGCAAAACTGCGCCAACGTTTCGGCGTGTGCTTGCGCGATAAATTGCTGCGTGGCGGGGGCGGCGAGGTTTTCTAGCGATTGGTGCGGGTCTTGCATTTTGGGCTTTCGGATGGATGAAAACGAGCGATTTTAGCACGCAGCCAAAGGCAGCCTGAAAACGGCAAACGGCTTTTCAGGCTGCCTTAGCACGGCGCGTAAAGGCTTGTCTTATTTTGGATATTTTGGAAAATGTAGTATGATTACAGTTTTACAACCTACTCAAGCAGGAAAAACATGAAAACCTTGAATGAAAAACAAGTCAAAATATTGTCTATCGTTGCCACCATCGCCGCCGTGTGTATGTATTTTGCCTACATCGCGCAAATCCAAGCCAATTTGGCAGGGCACAAAGGCAGCCCGATTCAACCACTTGCCGCCGCCATCAACTGCACATTGTGGGTGATTTATGGCTTGATGAAACCGCAGCGCGATTATCCCGTTGCCATCGCCAATGCGCCAGGTGTGGTGCTGGGTTTGATTACCGCCATCACCGCGCTGTAATTTGAATACAAAAAGGCAGCCTGAAAACGTGTTATCCGTTTTCAGGCTGCCTTTGGTTTATGCCAACGCCTTGCCCAATTCTGCCGAGCGCGCCGCCGCCGCGTTCACGCCATCGCAAAAATGTTCCGCCAAATGATGCTGGCGAAACGTTTCCAGCGCGGCAAACGTTGTCCCGCCCTTGCTGGTAACCGCGTCTTGCAAGGCGGCAAAATCTGCGCCCGATTGCGCCGCCAAAGCCACCGCCCCACGAAATGTTTGCAAGCTCAATTCGCGCGATTGCGCCGCATCAAAGCCCAAATCCTGCGCCGCCTGCTGCAAGGCATTCATCAAATAAAACACATACGCCGAGCCGCTGCCCGACACCGCCGTAACCGCGTGCATCTGCGCTTCATCGTTCAGCCAAAAAGTAAAACGACACGAAGCGGCGATAATCGCTTCGGCACGCGCCCGATCCGCCGCGCTCACATCATCTGCGGCAAACAGCCCCGCCACGCCTTCGCCCACCTGCGCAGGCGTATTCGGCATCACGCGCACCAGCCGCCGCGTGCCGCCCAAATAGCGCGACAAGGTTGCCACGCTCAACCCCGCCGCCAGCGAAATCACCAACGCGCCGTTGGTTGGCATATCCGCGCAAGCCGCCTGCATATCCTGCGGTTTCACCGCCAAAATCAACACATCATCCGCGCCGATTTCAGGCTGCCTTGGCGAAGTTGCCACGCCATATTGCGCCATCAACGCTTCGCGCTTGGCAGCACCACGATTGGTAACGTGCACTTCGCCCGCCCGCCCCGCGCGGTGCAATCCCGCCACAATCGCCGCCGCCATGTTGCCGCCGCCGAGAAAATAAATCGTCATGCCATGCTCCTTTGCTGGGTTCAAAAAACGCCATTATAGGGCAGCCTGAAAACGGTTAAAGCGCGTTTCAGGCTGCCGTAGCCCGTTAGAAAACGTTAAAATACACCCCCTAAAAAACACACCATCCCACCGCCATGCAAGCCCTAGACTACTGCCGCGAAAAAGCCCAAACCAGCCAATCCAGCTTTCTCACCAGCTTTCGCTTTCTCTCCGCGTCCCAGCGCGACGCCATGACTATCCTTTATGCCTATTGCCGCGAGCTAGACGACATCGTGGACGACAGCCGCGATGCCAACGTTGCTCGCACCACCTTAGCATGGTGGCGGCAAGATTTAGCCAAAGCCTTCCAAGCCAGCGCCACGCCCGAGCATCCTGTAAACCAAGCCCTGCGCCAGATTCAACCCATTTTCAGGCTGCCTGAAAGCGAATTAGCCGACATCATCAACGGCATGGAAATGGATTTGCACCACGACCGCTACGCCACATTTGACGACTTAAAATACTACTGCCACCGCGTAGCAGGCGTGGTGGGGCGCTTGATTGCCCGCATACTCGGCTACACGCAAGATGCCACGCTGCAATACGCCGAAACGCTCGGGCTTGCCCTGCAATTAACCAACATCATCCGCGATGTGGGCGAAGATGCCCGCATGGGGCGCATCTATCTGCCGCAAGACGAATTGGCGCAGTTTAATGTGAACGAAAACAGCATCCTATCGGCAACGCCCACGCCCGAATTTGCCGCGCTGATGCAGTTCCAATTCAACCGAGCCCGCGAAACCTATCGCCAAGCCATCGCCCTGCTGCCTGCCGCCGACAAAAAAGCGCAAAAAGCAGGGCTGATTATGGCGAGCATTTATTACGCGCTGCTGCTGGAAATTGAACGCGACGGCTTGGCAAACGTGTTGCGCTACAAAATCCGCATTCCCAATCCGCGCAAAGTGCGCATCGCGCTGAAAACATGGCTGCTGGGGTTTAAGCCGTAAACATAAATAAGCCATGCAAACAGCTTGCGCGCGCGAAATACAGTTTTCAGGCTGCCTTAATGCAGTTAATCGCTACACATTAGGCAGCCTGAAAACAAAAAACCGCCCGAATCATCAGGCGGCATAGACGGCGATAAGATTATTTCTCTTCTTTATCTTCGTTTGCATCTTTTTTGGCATCAGCAGCATTTTCTTTGGCTTCAGCCATGTCTTCTTGGATGTCTTTTTCCAAATCGGCAACGTATTTATCGCATTCGGTTTTGCGCTCTTGCTCGGAAACTTTCATCATCGCATCGGTTGCTTTTTTAGAGTTTTCAACATAAGTGCCCATTTCCACTTGAACATCCGCTTTGTGTTTCTCATCTTTGATGCTGTTTACATAAGCGTTGTATTTTTCGGTAAGCGCAGGACACCAATTATCGCTGCTTGCCGCCGCAGCAGATGAAGCAGCGGGCGCACTCGCCGCCATAGGCGCAGAAGCATCGGCAGTAGGCGCGCTGGTGGGCGCAGAAACATCAGCAGGTGCGCTGGCAGGAGCGGGGGTAGAAGCAGCAGGCGTTTGTGTGCCGTTGTCGCAAGCAGACAATGCCAAAGCGGCGAATACGGCGGTCATCAATAGGGATTTTTTCATGTGAATTTCTTTAGGGTTGGTTAAAGAAATTGCAAAAAATTATTTCAACATTTCATCAATTTTGGGATAGAACCATTTTTTGTCTAATACCACATCCAGCGCGTACACAATACCAGGGATGGAGAACAGGCACATGCCAACTAGCGCGGCGATGGTGCGCCCCATTTGTTTGGGGTTGCCGTTGCTTGCCATGTAAACCGCTAGGGGTGGCACAATGATGGAGAGAATTAGCAGCACAGTTTGGTCTGGGACATTGCCAGCGGGTTGGTTTGAGTTTTCGCTCATATTGAACTCCTTTGAGTAGGTTGAAAAAATAAAAAACTTCTATAAAAGAAGCGGATTAGTTAATATTGTAACGCTAATTTTTACAAAAGCCAAACATTCATTTACATTATCATGCAATCGTGCAGTGGTGCAGTCTAAATTGTTGTTTTTATTTATTTTAAAATTCCACCACAGTTTTATCTTTGTTGGCTGATTAAGATTGATTTTGCTTTCAGGCTGCCTTGGCGCGGGGTGTGGCGAAATATACACAGCTTGGCGATGAATATAGCCGTTGATACAGTTTTATGGATGCTGCCGCGCGGGAGCATTTGCCTGCGGGGGTGCATTTTTGTATTTTCAGGCTGCCTTGGGCGGCGCGAAAGTGAATGTTTATATTGATATGGATAATTAAGGCGTGCCAAGGCAGCCTGAAAATGATGTGATTATGACGAGACCTAAAATTGCGATTATTGGCGCGGGCTGGGCAGGGTTGTCTGCCGCTGCGCATTTGGTGGAACACGCGGATGTGGCGCTGTATGAAGCGGGGCGCGTGGCGGGCGGGCGTGCGCGTGGCGTGCCCAGCGATGAGTTTTCGTTTTTGGATAATGGGCAGCATTTGCTGATTGGCGCGTATCAGGCGGTTTTCAGGCTGCTGGATAAGACGGGGATGGATTGGCGGCGGCATTTTTATCGCCAGCCGTTGCGCTGGTATTTGCACGATGGCTTGCGCTTTGAAGCGGCGTGGTCTTTGCCTGCGCCATTGAATTTGCTTACAGGCTTGTTGCGCGGGGAAAATGCGTCGCTGGGCGAGAAGATGGCTTTGGTGCAGCAGTTGAAGCATTTGCAGGCGCATCATAAGCGGCAGCTGCCCGACCAAAGCGTGCTGTCTTGGTTGGAAGGGCAGGGGGTGTCGCGCAAGTGGTTGTTGGAGTTTTGGCAGCCGATGGTGTGGGGGGCGTTGAATACGCCGTTGGATGAAGCGAGCTTGAATGTGCTGTGCAATGTGCTGGCAGATGGCGTGTGGGCAGGCTGCGAGCTGAGCGATTATTTTGTGCCGCGGGTGGATTTAACGCGGGCGTTTGCGATGCCGATTGTGGGTTATTTGCAGCAGCATGGGGCGGCTTGGCTGCCGAATCAGCGGGTGAAGCGGGTGTTGCTGGATAATCATCGCGGGGTGCGTGTGGATGGAGAGCGCTTTGACGGGGTGATTATTGCGACGGCGCCGTATCATTTGGAAAATGTGTTGCCGCCGTCGCTGGGCGATAATATTCGCTTTGCGATCAACAGTTTGCAGTATTACCCGATTACTACAGTGTATTTGAAATATGCGCGCGCTTTCAGGCTGCCTGCGCTGATGACGGGCTTTGCAGAGGGCACGGCGCAATGGTTGATTGACCGCCGCCGTTTAACAGGGGCGAACGAGATTGCGGCGGTGGTGAGCCTGTCGCATCGCATTCGGGCGACGAATGTGCAATGGGCGCAGCGCGTGCATCGGGATGTGTTGCGGGTGTGCCCGCAGGTGGGTAAGCCTGTGGCTTGGCAGGTGATTACGGAAAAGCGGGCAACGATTGCTTCGCATGTGAACCGTGTGGTGCTGACGCAGGCGCGGCTGAACCAATATGGGATTTGGTTGGCAGGCGATTGGTTGCATCCGCGTTATCCCGCGACTTTGGAAGCGGCGGTGCAATCGGGTGCGATGATGGCGCAGGCGGTGTTGCAAAGGTTTGCGGCGGGGAGTGAGGCAGCCTGAAAATGAAAATGTCGCGGCGGTGCAAAAGCGCGGTTGGGTAAAACGCCATCTTGGTTCGGCTTGCGAGCAGCGCGGTGAACCAAGATGGCGTTGTTTTGTTGGGTATTAAGGCAGCCTGCGAAGCGCAGCGGAGTTGCGAAAAGCTAAAACGGGTTTGAAGGGGTTTTCGTTTTAACTTTGTTGAAGCCTGCGGTTTTGGCTGCGCAAAAGCGCGTAAGCTCGCTTTCAGGCTGCCTTTCCGATTATTGAACGGCTTGTTCCCGCCACACATTGCCGTGGTAGGTATCGCCGCGCAAATGGTAGCGTCGTTGGCAATGGGTGCATTCAAAATACAGCGATAGGCTGTCGTACCAACCGAAGCGGTCGCGCTCGTTGCCCAAGGCGCGGCATTCTGCCAGCGATTCGCTCCATTCGGGGTCTATGGCTTTGCCTACATCGCGCAAGATGCCGAGCGCTACGGCGTTTTCAATATGGCACAAGGTGCGCTGCAAATGCGCAGGGCTTTCCATTTTTACGTGCGTTTTGAATTCGGCGCATTGTGGGCAGGCGGTGCCTTTGCGGGAAAAAATGGTCATAGTGCGCCTTTCAATAATAGGCAGCCTGAAAGCCATGAGCTTCAACTCGGATACATTGTTGAAGTCTGCGGTTTTCAGGCTGCCTTTGGTTTATCGCTCGGCTTCTTTCACCTTGTCGGCAACGGCTTTGAGATGGGGGAAGATGTAACCGCGCAAGGTGTTGTCGTCGATGGTGTAGGGCTTGTCTTCATCTGCCCACACGGCAACGGCTGCGCCATCCATCAGCGAGGCATCCACGGCGTTGTTGTGGTTTTGCTCATCCCAAATGCCGATGTGCCAATCGGTGGCGCTCACTTGCGCGGCATTGTGCTGCGCGTTGTGTTGCGAATCGGCGCTGATGATGTGGTAGAGATAGTGCTGGTTGTAGTTCAACACGCGATAGCCCGCTTGGATTAAATCCAGCACGGTGGCGCGGTTGGCGATGTTTTCATCGCGCTGGGCTTGGCTTTCGCGGTTGCCATCTCTATCCCAATAGGTGATTTCCACGCTGTTATCCAGCTGGGTGAGGCTGGTTTTGAGAACGGCATCGTTCCACACGCGCACGATGAGATTTTTGTTTTTCAGGTGCAACACGATGTTGTTCACATAGGCAATGTAGTGCGAATTCTGGCTGATGCTGCCTGAAAACTCATCGCCGCCGATGTGGAAATGCGTGCCGCTGCCAGCAAACATATCCGCCACTTCGTCATAAAGCTGCTGGATAAATTGCTGCGCTTCTGCGCTTTCGTAGCGCAATTCGTTGTTGCCATTGAAGATTTGGCTGGCTTGGGCGCTGTTTTCACGTTGCAGCAGGCTGTGGATGGCGCTCATGTGTGCGGGCGCATCAATTTCGGGCACGAGCTCTATGCCTTTTTGTTTGGCATAGCGCACCAGCTCTTGAATTTGCGCGGCGCTGTAAAATGATTTGCCTGTGGCGGGGTTAGTGTAGCTGCCATCGGCGTTTTGTTTGGCGTTGCGCGCGAGTTGCCCCAGCGTGGCGCTTTCTAGCGCGTAGTTTTGGTCGTCCGACAAATGCAGATGGAAAAATGTGCCGCCTGCGCGGGCGATGTCGTCCACATAGCCTTTGAGCGTGTTCAAAGGATAGAACTGTCGCGCCACATCCAGCATTAAGCCACTGTGTTTGCGAGATTGTGGCATGGGCAGGGATTGGGCGTTTTCAGGCTGTCTTTGTGGCTCGGGAGCGGGCGCAGGCGCAGGAATGCTGGCTTGCGGCGCAGCGCTTGGCGCAGGCTCAGATTGGCTGTTGCTGGTGGCGATTTGGGGTTTTTCATCGGCTGGTTTTTCGGCTGTTGGGGCTTCTTTTTCTGGGCTGAACAGATTTTCCAGCGCCGCGCCGCCTGCCAGCGCACCCAAGCCAGACACCGCGCTCATGCCTGCGCGCACGGCTTGTTTCAGGTTGCTTGTGTTGTTGGGCAATGTGGCGGTGTTGCTTGGAGTGGCGGCGTTGTTACGCGCAGCGGCAATCTCTGCCAATGCATCCTGAATGCCAGGCGAGGCAGCGTTGGTATCATGACCAGAATAGCCGGGTTTCACCCACACAGTTTTTTCCCACGGGAATTTGTTGATGTCTTTATTCAAACGCGAGGCGGCGGCTTTCAGCTCGGGATCGCTGTCATACGGATTGTTTTTAAACGAAAGCGGCGATTCAACGTTCAGCGCCATGCACCAGAAGTTTTGGTCGGCAACATAGCCGCCGTACTGCTGCACAGCTTTGAGCACGGCTGCCATTTCGGCGCTTGCGTTGTTTTCCTTCACCCAAGCGTCCACGTCAAAATTGGGCTGCAGGGTGAACATTTGTCCTGCGTACGGCGCATCGGCGTCGGCCAGCTTGCCGTCGCTCACTTTGGCGGGGAACACGGCATCGCGGCGGTAAGACGGGAAGGTAAACGACAGGGCATGGTTGATTTTGGCAGCCTTCAATTCCGCTAAGCCAAGCTGCATCAGCTCGGTGGCGCTGCCGGTAACGGTGGACGTGCCTGACAGGTGGGACAACCAGTAGTTGCTTGTGCTGCGGGTTTTGGGGTCAAAGCGCTGATAGCCTGCCGACGAATAGTTCATGCTGCCGTCGGGCTTGCTGGTTACTTTGAAATAGCTGCGCCAAATACCGGTGGCAACGTCGTAAATCGCCAGCGCATGGTCGCCGCCTTCGCTGGGCACGGCCCATGAGGGCAGAGGAATCTTGCCGCTGGTGGCTTTGACCAGATCGGGGAAGTTGGTTACCCGCGCATCGGTGCTGGAAAACTGGCGGTATTCTTGGTGCGGATTAGACGAATCAACGGTGTACACCGGGATATTGTCTTTGGCACCACCGCCGTTCGGACCGGTGTTGAGCGAAGTGCGCAGCCAATGGAAACGCCCGGGCAAAAAGCGCTTGGGCAGGGCGCTGACAAATTCTGCCGTTTTCTGCGAATTGGGCGCGACGGGCGCAGACTGGATGTTGCGCGTTGCCAGCGTGTTTTTGCCCAGATACATGCCGGGGGCGAGCGGGCTGATCATCTGCACTTCTTGCAAATCGTTTAGCGTTTTGGACTGGTTGACAGACGCCAGCCAAGGCAGGGTAGCCGCCAAGGGATCTTCTGCCGAATAAGCCATGGGCTTGGGCGCGATCTTGTCGGGGGTGGTGGCTTCGTAGTTGCTGCCGGGGATGGGTTTTCCGTCTTTGTTTACGGCATCGGTTGTTTTGTTGTCAGGTTTCGGATCGGGTTTAGGGTCCGGTTTTGGATCGGGTTTAGGGTCCGGTTTTGGATCGGGTTTAGGGTCCGGTTTTGGATCGGGTTTCGGATCCGGTTTTGGATCGGGTTTCGGATCCGGTTTTGGATCGGGTTTCGGAACAGGTTTAGGGTCCGGTTTTGGATCGGGTTTTGGATCGGGTTTTGGATCGGGTTTTGGATCGGGTTTCGGATCGGGTTTAGGGTCCGGTTTTGGAACAGGTTTTGGGTCCGGTTTTGGGTCCGGTTTCGGAACAGGTTTCGGAACAGGTTTTGGGTCCGGTTTCGGATCGGGTTTCGGAACAGGTTTTGGATCCGGTTTCGGAACAGGTTTTGGGTCCGGTTTCGGATCGGGTTTAGGGTCCGGTTTGGGATCAGGTTTTGGATCGGGTTTCGGAACAGGTTTTGGATCCGGTTTTGGATCAGGTTTAGGGTCCGGTTTTGGATCGGGTTTAGGGTC
>CAUQQW010000056.1:0-14728 GCA_963520365.1 uncultured Kingella sp. | reverse complement strand
GATGGGGGGAATTTAAAGGGTTCTTGGGAGTTTTGCAAAGGTTTCAGGCTGCCTCAAATTCCAAAGGACGCATCTTACTGCGTCCTTTTTGCTGCTTCATCAAACTGCTATCGCGCTTGGCGCACGGTAACTTTGGCTTTGCCCAGCGCATGTGCGTTGGCGAAAAAGCCCACCAGCGCGGGCGTGGCGTCGGCGGTGATATTGGGCAAGGTTGCCACATCCACGGCGGTAACGGTGATTTCATAGCGGTGGTTTTGCCCTTTGGGCGGACACGCGCCCATAAAGCCCGCTGTGCCGCCATCGGTGCGCGTTTGCAGCGCGCCTTGCGGCAGAGGTTTGTTTTCAGGCAGCGTATGCACATGGGCGGGAATATTGGCAACCACCCAATGCATCCAGCCCAAGCCTGTGGGCGCATCTTTGTCGTACATCGTCAGCACGAAACTTTTGGTGCCTTTGGGCGCATTTTTCCACGAAATAGTGGGCGCGATATTGCCGCCTGTGCAGCCAAAACCATAGGCTTCGCTTAACACATGGCGTTGGGCAAAATGCCCGTTTTGCAAGCCATCCACTTGCACGGAAAATTTTCCTTCTGCGCTGGCAAACGTGGAAAGTGCGGTTAAACCCGCTAGCGCTGCGATGTAGCATCCTGTTTTCATGATGATTTCCTTGTTGGGGTTTGATTGAAAACGCGGATTATAGGAAAGTGTGATACACGCCGTGATGCAGAAACGTGCAAATATTGTGCGGATTTGGACTGCCCTACCCCACTTTCAGGCTGCCGATTGCATTACAGATAAACGGTTTTAGCTTCGCAATTTCACTACGCTTCGCAGTCTGCCCCAACCTTATAGGCAGCCTGAAAATGGCAACCCCCACCCTACCCTATTTTCAGGCTGAAACCTTTGCACTCCCCCCAACAACAGCCTGAAACCTAAAATGGAGCGGCGACGGCTCGTCGCTAAATTGCTTATTAAACATAGCATTACTGATTTTTCAAAATGTCGGCGAGCCGCCGACGCTCCATCGGTTACAGGTTTTGCAAAGGTTTCAGGCTGCCTATCGCACACAAAAAACCGCAAACGCCCAAGCCTTTGCGGTTTTCTTCGTTACACTCAACATCAATCTTCGTAGCGCTTAAACACCAACGTGCCATTGGTGCCGCCGAAGCCAAACGAGCTGGATGCCACCACACGAATATCGGCTTTGCGTGCTTCGTTGGCGCAATAGTCCAAATCGCAGCCTGCTTCAAAATCTTGATTAACAAGGTTAATGGTGGGTGGTGCGACTTGGTCGCGAATCGCCAGCACACTGTAAACGGCTTCCACGCCGCCTGCCGCGCCGAGCAAGTGCCCCGTCATGGATTTGGTGGAGCTAATCAACACTTTTTTCGCGTGTTCGCCCAACACGGCTTTAATCGCGTTGGTTTCGTTGGCATCGCCCAATGGCGTGGATGTGCCGTGCGCGTTGATGTAGTCCACTTCGCTCGGTTGCACCTTGGCATCTTTAAACGCGCGGGATAACGCCAGCGCAGGGCCTTCCATATTGGGCGCGGTGATGTGATACGCATCCGAGCTGGCGCCAAAGCCGACGATTTCGGCGTAAATGGTCGCGCCGCGTCGTTTGGCGTGTTCCAATTCTTCCAACACCAAAACACCTGCGCCTTCGCCCATCACAAAACCATCGCGGTCTTTGTCCCACGGGCGCGAAGCGGCGGCGGGATCGTCGTTGCGAGTGGAGAGCGCTTTCATGGCAGCAAATCCGCCAATGCCCAACATGCAAACTGCACCTTCTGCGCCGCCTGCAATCATCACATCGGCATCGCCGTATTGAATCATCCGCATGGAATCGCCGATGGCGTGCGCGCTGGTGGTGCACGCGGAAACGATGCCGTAGCTGGGGCCGCGGTAGCCTTTTAGGATGGTAACGTGCCCTGCAATCAGGTTAATCAGTGAGCTGGGGATAAAAAAGGGATTGATTTTGCGCGGGCCGCCTGCCGCCACGGTGTGGGCAGTCGCCTCAATCGCGGGCAAGCCGCCGATGCCTGAGCCAATGTTTACGCCCACGCGGTCTTTGTCCAGCTCGGCAAATTCGTCCAACCGCGCATCGGCGATGGCTTGCATTGCGCCTGCGATGCCGTAGTGGATGAAAGCATCCATGCGGCGAGCTTCTTTTTGTGGGATGTATTGGGTGATGTCAAAATCTTTTACTTCGCCTGCAATTTGGCAGGCAACATCAGAAGCGTCAAAACGGGTAATTTTGCCGATGCCGCTTTTGCCTGCAAGCAAGTTTTGCCACGCGCTGGGCACGTCATTGCCCACGGGCGATACTTGTCCTAAACCTGTGATAACAACGCGTCGTTGAGTCATGGGGTTCTCTTCTATTTGTAATGTGATTGAGCCAATTTTGCTGCGCCAGTTTAGCCAAACAGCCTCTGATTTGGGCAATGCTGCCTGAAAATCAGAGGCTGTTTTGCCAAAAATGGCTTACGCTTGTTTTGCGTTAACGTAGTCAATCGCAGCTTGAACGGTGGTGAGTTTTTCTGCGTCTTCATCGGGGATTTCGCAGCCAAAGGCTTCTTCCAAAGCCATCACCAATTCTACGGTGTCCAGCGAATCTGCGCCCAAGTCGTCTTGGAATGATGATTCGTTTTTCACGTCGCTTTCGGCTACGCCTAATTGCTCGGCTACGATGCTTTTAACTTTTTGTTCAACTGACATTATGTTCGTCCTTAAAAAATGCCTTGCGGCGGTTTGAATAAATCTCTACGGAATTATAGAGTGGTTTATCTAGTTTTGTGTTTTGCGGATTTTAACCGCTTTTTTGCTGTTTTGACTACTCTTTGCATAAAAATTCGTGCAAAGGGTTTTCAGGCTGCCTATTTGGGCTCTTCAATGGGAACGTAGCCTTGCACGGCATCTGCGCCATCGCCAAAGAAATAGCTTTCCATTTGCTGCGCCAAATATTCGCGCGCGCGCGGGTCGGCTAGGCTTAATCGGTTTTCGTTGATGAGCATGGTTTGGTGGCGCGTCCATGCGTCCCATGCTTCTTGGGAGATGTTTTCAAAAATGCGTTTGCCCAGCGCGTTGGGCAAGGGTGGGAATTTCATGCCTTCGGCTTCTTTGCCGAGTTTGACACAATGAACCATGCGAGCCATTTTGTTTTCCTTTTTGACGGTGTTGAAACGGGCGGCATATTAGCAAATTTCAGGCTGCCTGAATAGCGATAGGGCAGCCTGAAAATGGCAAAGCGGTGTGCTAAGCCAAAATGCTTATTTAAACAGCGATGCCAGTTTACCGAAAAAGCCTTTGGATTCGGCTTCGCTTGGGGCGTTGCCGGTGGCGCTGTTAGCAGAACCGTTGCCGCTGGGCGCGGGTTTGCGCGTTACCGTGTGGGCTGCGAAGGTTTGGGCGATGGGCATGATTTCTATGGCGTTTACATTCATGTGCGCGGGGCATTGGTAGAGCCATAGCGCGGTGGCGGCGATGTCTTCGGCGCGCAGGTAATCCACGTTTTCATACAGTTTGTTCACGCGCTCTTCGTCGCCCTTGAAGCGGACGTTGGAGAATTCAGTACCGCCGCATAAGCCTGGTTCAACATTGGTTACGCGGATGTTTTTGCCTGCTAAATCGGCGCGCAGATTCAGGCTGAATTGGCGCACAAAGGCCTTGGTTGCGCCATACACATTGCCGCCTGCGTAGGGATAAGTGCCTGCGATGGAGCCGATGTTGATGATGTAGCCTTGGTTGCGTTCCACCATTTGCGGCAGCACTTGGCGAGTGAGATAAATCAAGCCGAGCACATTGGTTTGCACCATGGTTTCCCAGTCTTCAAAATTGGTTTGCGGAGCGGGGTCTAGCCCAAGGGCGAGCCCTGCGTTGTTAATCAAACAATCAATGCTTTGGAATTCGGTGGGCAGATTGGCAAGGCTGGCTAGGGCGGTGTTGACAGAAACCTTGTCGCTCACATCCATTTCCAGCGGCTGAAACATTGCGCCCAATTCGTCTTGCAGCGCGGTGAGTTTTTCTGCGCGGCGGGCGGCGCCAATCACTTGATAACCTGCTTGCACAAATGCGCGACACATTGCTGCGCCAAAGCCTGCTGATGCACCTGTAATCAGAATTGCCATGATGTTTTGTCCTTTCTGGGGTGGTGGGGTATGATGCGGATGATTTTAATGGTTTTCAGGCTGCCTTGGGTAGTGTTGTCGTATTAGGCAGCCTGAAAACGGGTTCACAAGGAATGGCTTTATGGCAAAACAAAAACCTGCTTTTGAGATTACTTGGGGGTGGCTGTGGCAACGCCCTGTGTGTTTCATTGGCTTTGGCTTTGGCACAGGGCTTGCACCCAAAGCCCCTGGCACGGTGGGCACGCTGCCTGCGGTGTTTATTGCGGGGCTGCTGTTGGGCGGCGGCATGAGCAAGCTGGCGTTGGGTTTTCTGTGTATTTTTTTGCTTTTTATTGGTATTTGGATTTGCAACGAAACGGAGCGCTCGCTGGGCGTGCATGATTATGGCGGCATTGTGTGGGATGAGATTGTGGCGATGATGCTGATTTATGCCTGCGTGCCGCAAGGCTTGGGCTGGTGGGTGATTTCGTTTGCGGTGTTTCGTTTTTTTGATGCGGTAAAACCGCCGCCGATTAAATGGTTTGACCAGCGCGTGAGCGGGGGATTGGGCGTGATGCTGGATGATGTGATTGCGGCGGCGATGAGTATTGTGGTGATTTGGCTGCTGGTTTGGCTGTGTTGATTGAGGCAGTCTGAAGTGTGGTTTAACACAGGATGGAGGCAGTCTGAAACGCGGTTTTATCGGTTTTCAGGCTGCCTATTCTTCATCATATTTAGAGTGATTGGTTATGACTGAAAGCATTATTGAACTGCGCCATTTGCGCACTTTGCTGGCGTTGGAAGAAACAGGCAGCGTTTCCCTTGCCGCGCAACGGGTGTTTTTAACCCAATCGGCGCTGTCGCACCAGCTTCGCGTGTTGGAGATTTATTTTGACACGCCGCTGTTTGAGCGCAAAACCTCGCCGATTCGGTTTACGCCGGCGGGCGAGCGGCTGCTGAAACTGGGGCATGAACTGCTGCCGCGCGTGGCGGCGGCGGAGCGGGATTTGATGCAGATTGTGCAAGGCGAGGCGGGCGAATTGCGCATTGCGGTGGAATGCCACACTTGTTTTGATTGGCTGATGCCGGTGATGGGCGTGTTTCGCCCGCAATGGCCGCAGGTGGAATTGGATATTGTGTCGGGCTTTCAGGCCGACCCTGTCGCGCTGCTGCTGACCAACCGCGCAGATTTGGCGGTGGTGTCGGAAGCCGCGCCGCAAGCGGGGGTGGCGTATCAGCCGCTGTTTGCATACGAAATGGTGGGCATTTGCGCCCCAGACCATCCGCTTGCCAACAAACCTGTGTGGCAGGCGGAGGATTTTGCGGAGGAAACGCTGATTACCTATCCCGTGCCCAATGATATGCTGGATTTGCTAAAAAAAGTGCTGCTGCCACGCGGCATTAACCCCAAGCGGCGCAATAGCGAATTAACGATAACCATTGTGCAATTGGTTGCCAGCAAGCGCGGTGTGGCGGCGTTGCCTTATTGGGCAGTGATGCCATATGTGGAGAAAAATTATGTGGTGCATCGCCCGATTGGCGATAAGCCATTGCAAAGCGAGCTTTATGCGGCGATGCGCGCAAGCGATGCCCAATGCGCGTATATCAATGATTTTTGCACGATTATTCGGCAAGAGAGTTTTGCTAATTTGCCTGCGTTAAGCGTGTTGGTGATGTGATGTTTTCAGGCTGCCTTGGTTTGCTCAAAGGCAGCCTGAAAATATTTCGGTATAATTTCCGCCGTTTTCAATCTCATTCAAATTCTCGTGAAAATTCTGATTTTAGGCTGCGGGCAAGTGGGCTCTGCCATCGCCGAAGAACTCGCCACCATGCCCAACAACGATGTAACCATCGTTGATACCAATGAACAAGCATTGAAAAACATCGCTAGCCGCTTGGATGTGCAAACGCTGTTGGGTAACGCCGCCTCGCCCGTGCTGCTAGAACAAGCAGGCGCGCCCGACACCGATATGCTGCTGGCGCTCACGCGCAGCGATGAAACCAATCTTGTTGCCTGCAAGCTGGCGGCAACCTTGTTCAACATCCCCCAGCGCATCGCTCGCGTGCGCAATTCTGCCTACCAAGAATACGGCGAAACCGACCAAGACCCCGACACGCTTTCAGGCAGCCTGAAAGCCTTTGACGTAACCGATTCCATCCACCCCGAGCATCTGCTCACCGAACACATCGCAGGATTATTAAGCTATGTGCGCGCCTTGCAAGTGCTGCCTTTTGCCCACGACAAAGTGCGCATGGTGGTTGCCGAAGCCAAAGCGGGCGACTGGATCATCGGCAAAACGCTGTTTCAAATCAACGCGCAGCTGGGCGAAAACCTAGATTGCCAAATCTCCGCCATCTATCGCAACACTCGCCTGATTGTGCCGCAGCCTGAAACCATCATTGAAGAAAGCGACGAAATCGCCTTTATGGTTGCTTCCAAACACATGGCGGCGGTGATGTATGTGCTGTTTGAATACAACCAATCCAATCACCGCGTGATGATTGCAGGCGGCGGCAATGTGGGCTTTCGGTTGGCAAAAAAAATGGAACACAAGTTCAACATCAAAATCATTGAAGACGACATCCAGCGCGCCGAATGGCTTGCCGAGCAGCTAGACAACACGCTTGTGCTGCACGGCTCTGCCACCGATGAAAGCCTGCTCACGCGCGAATACATTGACGAAATTGACGTATTTTGTGCGCTCACCAATGACGACGAAAACAACATCATGGCAGGCTTGTTGGCAAAAAATCTCGGCGCAAAACGCGTAATCAGCGTCATCAACCGCACCAGCTATGTGGATTTGCTCACAGGCAACCAGCTAGACATCATCGTCTCGCCGCACCAAATCACCATTGGCAGCGTGCTTGCCCATGTGCGCCGTGGCGACATCGCCGCCATCTACCCACTGCGGCGCGGCACAGCCGAAGTGATAGAAGCCGTTGTTCACGGCGACCGCACCACCTCATCGCTGGTGGGACGTCGCGTGGACGAAATCAAATGGCCACCCGCCTGCCACATTGCCGCCATCGTGCGCGACGACCAAGTCATCATGGGGCGACACCACGACCAAATCCTTGCCGATGGCGACAGGCTGGTGCTGTTCGTTTCCCGCCGCCGCATCTCGCGCGAATTGGAAAAATTGATACAAGTGAAGATGGGTTTTTTTGGTTAGAAACGTTTTCAGGCTGCCTTGGGGTGGATATAAAAGGCAGCCTGAAAACTATGTTACAATTACAAATCAACAAAATACATTGACACTAAATATGAATAAATTACTTTTATTATTAACTGTAAATATGGCATGGTTGCCAATGACTTACGCCCAACAACCTTTATCATCTCAACCACAGAAAGCGAGTAAAAACATGACTGAAACAAATGAACAACAACAAGCAATTCCACAATCTTTATGGGAAATTTTAAAAAATCCCGAAGAGTGGGAAATGGATATATATTCATTTCCTTCTGATATTGATACGTTTATTCCAGTTTCTACTGAAGAATTATACAACAAAGGATGGAATGTTAGTTATCAACATACATCAAATAAAGAAATCATTAAAGAAATATTTAGTATTTTAAGAAATATGGAATTTAAAAATTATCACAATCCTTTACGTGAAACTAGATTTTTAATAAAATTAAAACATAAGCAACAAAATATAGAAGTAATTCTTTCAGATGAAGCTAACGCACCTGATTTTATGATTTTCCAGATTGAAAAAATTGAGAATGGGAAAATTGAAAAATTTCCTACGGGAATAACTTTTCAAGCTGAGGCATTAAAGCAATTAACTAAAAAAGTAATAGGAGAGTAAGTATTATGGTTATGGCTGATTCATTTAACCTTGTGTATCCCCCAAATGCTACTGAAAAAGAAAAAATGGAGCTTAAAGCGGAATTTGAAAAATCAATAAATTATTTAAGCCAAGATAAGGAAGCACAAGAAATTTTACAAAAAGCAGCAAACAATGGCGTAAGTATTAGATTTGATACTGGATTAAATGGAGGACATTATAATAATGTAATTACATGGAATCCAACATTTTCCCCCTTCATTCAAAATAGTAATCCTACTCCTGGCAGCAGTAGCAGTGGATACCTTTCTCCTGCGATGGTCTTATTACATGAAGCAGTCCATTCAATAGACAAATCAGAAAAGATTTTTTATGTAGATGCAAATAAACTAGATGCAAATAAATCTATGCCTGCTGAATGTGCGCAATATCGCTGCAAACCCACATTTGATGACAGGCAATTGAATATGGTAAATAATAGAGAGGAGTATGCTACGGAAATTGAAAGTAGAATTGCAAAAAGATTAGGTGAACCTGCTCGTTATACATATTTAGATGTTCCTGTTGTTAATGGAATTCCAATACATAATAAGGTGAACTCTTCAATTGACTCTCAAATTCAATATGAAAAAGACGGTAAGTATTTTTCCGAGTACTCTTATGGGCATCCAAAAGATGCAAATGGGTCTATATATCTAAAAAAATTAGAAATACATGATAAACAGGGAAACTTAGAAACTCAAAAAGAAACTGAATTTAATGAGAAATTTAAACCTATTTCCGAGATAATAACAAACTATGAAAATGGTCGTCCTATTTCCATAAAAACCACGGATTATAAAAAAGAAACAATTACTACAGAAAACATAAAAGTTTCCGAAAATGGCACTCCCATCCAAGAAAAAACCGTTACGGATTTAAATGGTATGCCTATCGCACGTATGCGAAGTAATGTACCAGCTCAACCACAAGTCAATCCAAAAGAAATTGATTGGAACAAAATTTCCAATAAAGATTTATACGCAGCAATATTATCAGGCGATACGCAATCACGTGCTGCTCTTTCGGCTAGCTTTGCGCAATCTGATGCGGGAATGGCATTAAAAGCACGCGGTGCAGAGCTTTATGCGGAACAGCAGGCGGAGCAACGCCAGCAAGCGTTTCAACGTGAATGGGAACAAATGCAAGAACAAGCTGAACAGCGTCGCCAGCAGGAAGCGGAGCAACAACAATCTCAATCACTATCTCGTGGCATAAGACGTTAAGTATGATTGATGAGCAGCAGACTGAAAAAGTCTGCTTTTGTTTTATATGACTGCTTTTTAGGGAGAGGAAAATAAATGGAATACGCTGATTATGACGAAGTAGATGCGCTGAATGATCTGAATGATGAATTGCGTGTGGCTATTCAGTCTTTGATGGTTTTAAGCGCGGAAATGTCAGAACGCGAGCAAAGAATAGCCGAAATGCTGATTCAAAATTCTAACCAAATTCGCCATGAGTTACATCAGGAATCAACTCAATTTAGCAAACATTTAATGGATGAAACGAAAAGGGTATTGCCTCCACTGGTTCAAGAATACGATAGGATTGTGTCTCCTGTTTTTGAGAAGGTGAAACAAACACACAGAACGGTTAATTTTTGGATTATGGGAATTGTCGGGGTGTTTATTGCATTGGGGATAATGTCTTGGTTTTTGGTATGGCAATACAAAAATGAATTCATGCGTTATCACAATGCTGTGGAGATTATGCGGGCGTGGAATGCTTCAGATGCAACGGTTTGTGATGGGCGGATTTGTATTAAGACGGAAGCGGGAAAGGGGTATAAGCCTTATGTGAGAGCGAAAGCAAGGGAGTAAATATGAGTATAACCATACCATCCATCCAATCCCCACAAAATCCCCAGCTCAAACACCTTGCCAAAATCCTAACCGCCGCCAAACAGCGCCGCGAACACCAACAAGCCGCGCTGGAAGGCGCACATCTGCTCGCCGCCTATTTGGACGCAGGCAACACGCCGCAGCAGGTTTACATCCCCGAGCCCAAGCTAAAGCAGCCTGAAACCGCCGCATTGATGGCGCGGCTGCCTGCAAACCGCATCACGCCTGTTGCGCCACATTTGCTGCAAAAAATCAGCACGCTAGACAACGCCGACGACATCATCAGCCTGATCGCGCTGCCGCAAGCCGCATCGCCCGCAAGCGGCGATTGCATTGTGTTAGACGCCGTGCAAGACGCGGGTAATGTTGGCGCGGTGTTGCGCAGTGCAGCGGCGGCTGGCATCCGCGATGTAGTGTTGGGCTTGGGTTGCGCCGATGCTTATTCGCCCAAAGTGTTGCGTGCGGGCATGGGCGCGCATTTTGTGCTCACGCTGCACGAGCGCGTAAACCTGCGCGAATGGCTGGCAAACTACCCCCAGCGCACACTCGCCACCGCGCTAAGCGAGCGCAACAATTTTTCCTTATACGACTTAGACTTGCGCCAACCATCAGCATGGATTTTTGGCAACGAAGGCAATGGCGTTTCGCCCGACATCATCGCCGCCGCCCAAGCTACGGTGAAAATCCCCATGCAAGGCGCGGTGGAATCGCTCAACATCGCCCAAGCCGCCACCATTTGCCTGTTTGAACAAATGCGACAGCGCATGGCAGCCTGAAAACCAATAAAGCTAAACGCAAAACCAGCCAAAAAGTTGCCCACCCCTGCAATACTCTCTACAATGCCCGCTTGCCGCTCAAATTTTGATAGCAAACGAAAGGATGATTTTATGAAACAAAAACTTAGCCTAATCGCGCTAACCGCTGCCCTGCTTGCCGCGCCCGCTTTTGCCGCGCCCGCCGCCCCCAGCGCGCAACAGCAGCTCAACCAAGATTGCACCTTTGAAGCCAATGTTGCCTATGATTCAATGGGGCTATTTCAAGCGGGCACCAACCAAGCCACCGCGTTAAAAATGCTGCAACAAAAATACCTCAAACTGGTTAATCCCGAATCGCAAAAAGCGGCCAATAGCTCCATCGCCAGCATCAACTCGCTGCTTTACAAACAGCCCAAAAGCAATATCCACATCGGCAAAACCGATGCTGAACGCCAAGAAATCATGCGCGAATGGGGCGCAGCGGTGTACGCATCTTGCCTGAACAACAGCAAATAATCCGCCCATTTAAGCCACAAAAAACGCTCGTCAAATAACTGACGGGCGTTTTTGGTTTTCAGGCTGCCCTAAGCGCGGCTAAAAGGCAGCCTGAAAATGGGTTTTTACCGTTTTCAGGCTGCCTTCATCTGCCGCAGCAAGTAATCAAACAATGCGTTGGCAGCGGCTTCGACGTGTTCGCGGCGCACGGGGAAATTTAAATAATAGAGCTGGTCGGCGAAGCGCTCGCGGATGTGGGCAGGCAGGTCATAGAGTTCGGCGTAGGCTTCGGCGATTTGGCGCACGGCGGCGGAAACGGTTTGCAGGTCGCAATCGCGCTCGGTGATGTCGTAGAACAGCGTGCAGTGCTCGGCATCTAGGTTGGCGATGATGATAACGGGATAGCGATGGCGGGCGCAGTAATCGTAATGGTCGCTATCGGCGCTGTTGTAGGTGAATTTGCAGATGGAGTGCATTTTCAGGCTGCCTTTTGGGATTGGGGGTTAAAAATCAATGCGGATGGTTTTGTTGTGGTGTGGCTATTGTCAGTATGTGTTAGGTTGGGTTGGAACCCAACATAGTTGAATAATTGGAAATGTTGGGTTTGCAACTCAAGCTACTCGCTAAAAAGGCAGCCTGAAAACGATATTTGGGCTTTCAGGCTGCCTTTGGATTATCTGAATAAGTAGCCTGAAAAAGGGTTTTACCGTTTTCAGGCTGCCTTGAACCGCGTGCGCAGCAAAGCTGCAACACCCTACGCTATGCGGGCTACGCTTGCTTGCGTTTAATGATTGCTTATCGCTTTGCTGTTTCGCGCTCAATCAGTTTGCTGTATTGCGCATCAGACAGGCAGCGGTTTTTGCTGCGCCATTGGCCGTTTCGCAGCAAGGCTTTTTCGGCGATTTTCACTTTGCCCGCACCGCAGCCGTTATGGGTATCAACACGCGAATACACGTTTTGCAGCCCTTTGGCGCTGGGACGATAGTGTTCGGTGTAATGAATGGCTGCGCCTGATTTTCCGTAAACAATCAGCAGCTTGCGCTTCGCATCAGTTTCAGGCAGCCCCATGTAGTTATCGGTCAAATCGGTTAAATCGGCGTTGCGAACCAATTTGCCGTCGGCTGTTTGCACATAAATATCGTAGCTGGCTGAGCCGTATGGTCCTTGATGCCCGCGCGGCACGGCAACATCGTCTTTGCCGTCAAAATTAAAATCGTCGATGGTAATCGGATTGACCAGCGGTGCGGCACCTTGGGCTTTGGGCGCGGAAAATTCGTGGAAATCGGCGGGCAGTGTGTGTGTTTGCTTGCCTAGCGTCAGCCGCACTTCGCCTTTGCCCGCGCATTTGCCTTCGGCGCATTGGGCAACGTTGATGCTGCCTGTCCAGCCTTGGGGCAGATTGGTCATCGGAAAGGTTTCGGCGTGGGCGGCGAGCGCGGTGGTTAAAAGCGCGATGGTTATGAGTTTGTTTTGCACGGAGTTTCCTTGGGGTTGTTTAAAAAGTTGACGCGACAAAAAACCGCTTTCAGGCAGCCTGAAACGGCAAAATACGCGAGGCAATGGTATCTGTCCTATGGCTTGCTGACAAGCAAGCGTAGGTTGGGTTGAAACCCAACATAGTTGAATAATCGGAAATGTTGGGTTTGCAACCCAAGCTACTCGCTAAAAAGGCAGCCTGAAAGCGATATTTAGACTTTCAGGCTGCCTTTAATATCGTTTGAATAGTCGTTTGAGGCAGCCTGAAAAGGAGAAAACTGGCGTTTCAGGCTGCCTTTGTGCTGCCTTAAACCGCGTGCGTGGCAAAGCTGCACACCCCACGCCATGCGGATTACCCTTGCTTGCTGTTTATAAAGTTAGGTTGATTATGTGATTAATATTTTCATCTTGAATTCCAAGTGCAGATACAACCTGGTTACCATATGCATTTAACGTTCTATTCTTTTTAATGGATCTGTACTGAGTATAGTAATAGCCCAATCTCGGTTCTGAAACACAAACAATTATTTTTTTAAACTTTTTTCTCAGTTCGTCAGCTAATTTACTTTTTGAATTCGGAAAATTTAACCATTCGGTATTCTCTTCAGGCTTGAAATATTGAACTAATGTTGCTTCAATTCCCTCAAGAGTTTGTTGAAAATTATTCACAATATTTAGTTCTCCTTCTTTGTATCTATAGAGAATTACTGATATGCTCTTATTAAGATGATTATTATTATTGGATTCTATACGGTTTCGTGTACTGTGATCGCATAGTCTTTCTAGTGCATCTCTATTAAATGATATGCCTATATATTTTATTAACAAATGGATTTTAAATAACTCAGGATTAGTTAATAGAAACTGATTTATAAATTCAAAATTAAAGAAAAAACAGAAACTTCCACCGTCTTCATATGTCAGTTTAATACCATCACTAATTTCTGGATTAATTGATAAATCGCTATAATTTTTTGTTTCTATTTTTACTATCTTGTTATTTTCTTGATATTCATAAGGTATTTGAAAAATTAATTCTTTTTGTATCTTGTTATTGTTTGCAAAATATACAATTGTAGCTTTAAATTTTTCACTATCAATCAATGAAATAGAATTTTTAATAATAAAAAATTTGGGGTGTTCAACTATTAAATACATACTAAAATCATTTAAATCTCCCCATACCATAAGATGCTCTCCTTCTTTTTTTATTATTGTGATAAATTCATTCTCTGTAGAATTCCCTCTATTTTCTTTTAGATGAATTAAATTTTCTGGACTTGTGATAGTTGCTGGTCCAGTGCTGCAAAGCCACGAATTATTATCCATAATTTACTCCCTATTAAAGTATAAGATTTAAGTATATATTTGCAATATTAACTAAGAAGTATTAATTATACTACACTCTGTAGGTGAAACTCAATCTGCTACATGTTTTTTAGTATTGGTTGAAATATTTTGAAATTGAAAAGGAAAAGCAGCTTTTCAGCCCATCTTCCCACCCAATTTCCCCAACACCGCCCTTACAGTTCTCACCCGCGCTTCCACATCTTCCATCACCGCACTCACGCGCAGCTTGTCCGCCCCCGCCATACGATAATTTTTATTGCTCTGCATCAGCAAAATAATATCGGCGGGCTCGACGCTGGTGTGTTTGCCGAAGGTGAGCGTGAGCGCGTCGGATGATGCGTCGATGGCGGTGATGCCGAGCGATTTGGCGGCGAGGCGCAGGCGGTGGCTGTCGAGCAGGGTTTTGACGGGCTGCTCGGGCAGTCCGAATCTGTCCACCAATTCTTCGTGGATGCTGTTGATTTGCCCTTCGTTTTCGCAGGTGGCGAGGCGTTTGTAGAGTACCAGCCGCTCGTGGATATCGGGGCAGTAGCCCTCGGGCAGCAGGGCGGGGCTGTGCAGTTTGATTTCGGTGGTTACGCCCAAGGGCGCGTCCAGATCGGGTTGGCGGCCTTTCTTTAAATCGCGCACGGCTTGTTTGAGCATTTCGGTGTAGAGCGTGAAGCCGACCTGCACCATTTCGCCGGACTGTCCTTCGCCGAGGATTTCGCCCGCGCCGCGGATTTCCAAATCTTGCATGGCGAGGGTGAAACCTGCGCCCAGTTCGTCTGCCGCCGCGATGGCGTCCAGCCGTTTTTCCGCGTCTTTGCTGATGTATTCGGGCGTGAGCAGGTAGGCGTAGGCTTGGTGGTGGCTGCGGCCGA
>CAUQQW010000055.1:0-14895 GCA_963520365.1 uncultured Kingella sp. | reverse complement strand
ACTCTTGCTTGTTGGAAATGTTATTGGGTGTTTCTTATTTTGTTTAACTATAAAAGGCAGCCTGAAAACGCCAATTGCTCAACGCCAATTTGTAAGTTTGTAAACAAAAAAATCGCCAAAAGCAGTTTTCAGGCTGCCTTTGGCGATGATTCAACATCTAGTCTTCAAAGAACGCGTTTGCCGCATCATCACTGCCACGGCTGCGGCTTGGCGCATTGCTTGGCACGGGGCGCAATTCGCGCTCGCCCGCGCCGCTGTCGTTATCAACAGGCGACAAGTCTTGCTCTTGCGCTTTGGGTTTGTTCAACGGACGCACCGCTTCGGGTTGGTCGGTGGTGTTGTCCAATGGCAAGTGTTCATCGGTGGTTTGGCGCTCTTTCAAATACACTTCGCCATCGCGTTTCACCACGCCTTTGGGTTCAACAAACTTGCTCACAGGCTTGCCTTTAAGGGCAAAGCGCATATAGTTTATCCACATAGGCAGCGCAATTTTGCCGCCAAACGCGCCTTTGCCAATGGTGCGCGGCTTGTCGTAGCCAATGTAAACAGCGGTTACGATTTTAGGCGTGTAGCCCACAAACCAAGCGTCTTTAAAGTCGTTGGTTGTGCCCGTTTTGCCCGCAATATCGCTGCGACCGAGCGCGTTGGTTGCCGCGCCCGTGCCTTTGGTGGCAACGTCGTGCAAGAGAGAAGTCATCACATAAGCATTGCGCGGGTCAATCACTTGCGGCGCGGTTTTGCCCGCCACCAAAGGCTGCATTTCGGCGCGCAAATTGTCTTTGCTGTCGTAAATCTTATCAATCACATAATGGGCAACTTTGTAGCCGCCGTTGGCAAACACAGCATAGCCTTCCGCCATTTGCATCGGCGTAACCGAAGCCGTACCCAGCGCAATAGACAGCGCAGGCGGGATTTGGTCTGCTGTAAAGCCAAAGCGTTGCACATAAGCGCGCAAATAGCTCACGCCCATCGCTTGCGCAATCCGCACCGATACCGTGTTTTTAGACCACGTTAAGGCTTGGCGCAGCGTAATCATGCCCGAATAAGTGCCGTCCGAGTTTTGCGGCGACCAGCCACGAATGGTAATCGGCGCATCGTTCACCAGCGTGGAAGCAGTAAAACCTTTGGATAACGCTGCCGAGTAAACAAACGGCTTAAACGCAGAACCGGGTTGGCGCATACTTTGCGTGGCGCGGTTAAACGCCTTGCTGTGGAAATCATAGCCGCCCACCAAAGCCTGCACTGCGCCCGTTTGGGCATCAAGCGAAACCAGCGCGCCTTGGATTTCAGGCTGCTGTGTAACCGTCCAGCTGCCGTTTTTCAATTTCATGATGCGAATCACCGAGCCTACTTTAATCGCCTTGTCGCCCAGTTTTTTGTTGCCAATGGCGTTGCGCGCGATGCCCATGTCGCCTATTTTCAAAGTCGCTTTTTTGCCCCCTTGCATATAAGCCACAATCCCCTGTTTGCCCGCTTCAATCACCACCGCAGGCACCATCCCCTCAACGGTATAAGTGTTGGCAAGGAATTGCTCCGCCGCGTCTTCGATGTCTTCGGGTTCAACCGAGCTGAAATCCAACTGCTGCTCAGCGCCCGCATAAGCACGCCCTGCGCTCAAACTGCGCAAAGTGTTGCGCAGCGCAGTCGTTGCCGCCTTTTGATTTGCCACGCTCACGGTGGTGTAAACCTTCAAACCTTTGGTGTACGCATCTTCGCCATAGCGTTCAAACAATTCTTGCCGCGCCATTTCCGCCACATACAAAGAATTCTGATCCACATCCACACGATAGCGCTCGTAAACCAGCTTTTCATTTAAAGCGGCCGTGCGCTCGGCAGGTGTAATCATGTTCAATTCCACCATATTGTTCAAAATATACTCTTGACGCAAACGCGCACGCTCGGGGTTCACAATCGGGTTAAAAGTAGAAGGCGCTTTGGGCAAGCCCGCCAAAATCGCCGCTTCTGCCAGCGTTAAATCGCGCACTTCCTTGTTGAAATACACTTTTGCAGCCGAAGCAAAACCATAAGCGCGTTGCCCCAAATAAATTTGGTTGAAATACAACTCCAAAATTTGATCTTTGGTGAGCGTTTTTTCAATTTTATAAGCCAACAAGGCTTCATTGAATTTACGCGTCATGGTGCGCTCATTGGTCAAATAAAAATTACGCGCCACTTGCTGCGTAATCGTACTTGCCCCCTGTTTTGCGCCGCCAGAAGCATTGCTAATCGCAGCACGAATCACACCAATCACATCCACGCCCCAGTGTTCACGGAAACGCTTATCTTCCGCCGCGATCACCGCGTTTTTCAAAACATCAGGAAATTGGTCAATTGTTGTAAAGGCACGTTTTTCATCACCATAAGAACCAATCACCACCCCTTCAGACGAATAAATCGTTAAAGGCTCGTGCGGTTGGTAGTATTTCACCGCATCCAGCGGCGGAAGTTTCGGGTATGTGACTAAAATTGCAACAGTCACCAAACCGACTGCAAATAGGAATAAACCTAATAACAGCCCCAAAAACGTCGTAATCAATTTCTTAATCATAAAATTTCTCGCAGCGATAATGCACAAAATCGCCATGTGTTTTTTTAAATAAAGTAAAATATCGCATGAATTTGTTATTGGATGAAAATCAAAGCGACAAATGACATTATAAATGTTTTATGCGTTAGGTAAGGACTTAAAATCATGCGCTCAAAGAAAACTGAGAAAAAAACTAGTAATAAGAAAGCTATGGCCACATCAGGGCGTAGCGTGATTGGTGTAGATATTAGCCCAAGCCATATTCGTATGGTGCAACTATCTGGTCGCCAATTAAGTCAAGTTCAGCTTGAAAAATATGCGATTACTCCCCTGCCTGCAAACGTGGTTTCAGGCGGTGAAGTCGTAGATTTTGACCAACTTGTCTCTCATTTGCAACAGTGTTACAGCAAAATGAAAACAAATTGCAAATACGCCAATATCGCTTTGCCAGCAAGCGCAGTAACTATTGAGGAGAATCTGCGCTTCATCCCAGAGGGCAGCAATATGACACTGCAAGAGTTTGTTGAGCTGGAAGTAGCAAATATCGGTTCTCTTGATGAAATGAATTACGACTGGCAAGTTTTGTCAGGCAATCCAGGCGGCGAGCAAACGGTTCTAATGGTTGCAGCCAAAAAAGAAGCGGTTGAGCGCGCAACAGATTTGCTGGATGAAGTAGGCATCAAAGCTACTAATGTTGATGTGGATATTTTTGCCGTTGCTAATGCTTTTGCTTATGCAGATATGCAAAACGGCGACAGTTTTGGTCGTCAACGCATCGCGCTGTTTGATATTGGTGATACCGTATTGAAAGCGCTTATCGTAGAAAATGGACAGATTCTTTACAAACAAGAAAGCAATTTCGGTTTAGAACAATTGGTTCAATCTGTGCAACGCGCTTATCAAGTAACCGATGGCGAAGCCTTGGCAATGATTACAGGCGAAATGAAGCGTCCTGACGATTATAAAGCAATGGTGGTAGATGGCTTTAACGCGCAAATTGCTCAAGAAGTTCAACGTGTGATGCAGTTCTTCTATGCAACGCAAAATATGGATAGTATGTCTAATGTTAAACATATTTACATTAGCGGCAGCGGTTGTGCAGCGCCAGGTATTTCCGAAGTTGTGTATGCGCAAACAAATATTGCAACAGAGCAATTAAATCCAGCTTCTTTTGCAAACAATAAGCTAAAAGGTGATGGCGCACGATTTGAAAAAGACGCAGCATCATTAACAACAGCATTCGGTTTAGCTTTGAGGGGGTTAGTATAAAATGAACTTAATTAAAATTAACTTATTGCCATATCGCGAGATATTAGAGCAAAAGCAAAAGAAACAATTTCAGCTGGTTATGGCTCTTGGCGTGATAGCAGGTGGTGTTGCGGCATTCTTAATTTGGGGTGCATTGGCAGCTTTAATCTCAAACCAAGAAGGTAGAAACGAAGAGTTGCATGGTGGTATCAAAGAGCTTGATGCGCAAATTGTAAAAGTTAAAGACTTGCAAGCGCAAAAACAAAGTTTCTTGGAGCGTAAGCAAAAAGTTGAAGAGTTAGATAATAAACGATTTGAAGGTGCGCGAATCGTTGATACAGTCAATCAACTTGTTCCAGAAGGTGCTTATTTAACAAGCATTCAAAATATTGGCGGCAATAATGCATCAATCAGCAATACTTACACCTTGGTAGGTAAAGCGATTAGCGATAATAAAGTTGCTATGTTTATGACTGCATTGCCAAGTACTGGTGTGTTTGATACGCCTAAATTAGATAGCATCAACAAAACGGATAACGGACAAGAATTTAAGATTACTGCGAATTTGTTAGAGCAGAAAAAAATAACAACAGCGCAATCCTCCGTATCTGCTAAGTCAACGGCAACATCCGCATCAGCTTCTGCGGCATCAACAACAGAATAAGGTGATTAGAATGAATTTAAATGAAATTCAATGGGATAAGCTCCATTTGCAAAGTAAAGCGGTGCAATTTCTATTGGCAGCAGCCGTTGCTGCTGTGATTGTGGTTGCTGGTTATTTTGTGTTGTTCCAAGGTCAATGGGATGAATACAAAGAAAAACAAGCAGAAGAAGTTAAGCTTAAAGAAGAGTTTGAAACCAAGAGTGTTCAGGCTGCTAGCTTAGATAATCTGAAAAAAGAATTGGAGCTTATTGAGGCATCTTTGGATGTATTGCTAAAGCAATTGCCTACATCAGCTGAAATTCCAACGCTTATTCAAGAATTGCACCAAGCAGCTGCTAAAAATAATCTAACCATGACCAATGTAACACCTGGTGATCCAGTAGCAGAAAAACCTATTGAGCGTTTGCCAATTGCTATTGCTGTTTCTGGTAGCTATGAGCAACTTTCTCAGTTTATTCGTGATGTTGGCAAAATGTCTCGTATTGTTACATTGGCTAATATTAATCTTTCAAGCACGAATAAATCTGCAAAAGATGATGGTAGTAAGCTAACGCTTTCAGCGACTGCTAATACATATAAAGCCATGGATCTTTCCAAAGAAGCAAAAGCTGCTTCTGCTGCTAGTCAAGCAGAATAATGAATGTGTAAGAATAGGAAATGACAATGAAAGCAAAACTTTTATTATTATCATCTATTATTTTGCTATCTGCTTGTTCAGAAGAGGGTGGAAATTTGCAAGAATGGATGAATCAGAAAAAAATGGAGGCGAAAAACAAGGTGCGCCCTGTTGAAGAGCCTGCTAAATTAGAACCAGTTGCATACTTCCCGCCAGAAGTATCGGGTCCAAATGCGTTTAGTTCACAAAGATTGCGCGCAGCGTATCAAAATTCGCAAATCCCTGATTTAAATAGACCGAAAGAATTGCTAGAAAACTATAGCTTGGAAAATCTAAACTATGTGGGTTCTATTGGTACTGGTAAAGCATTATCTGCGATGATTGAAGTTGAAGGGCATGTTTATACAGTTAATGTTGGTAATCATGTTGGACAAAATTTTGGTCGGATTGTTCGGATTACTCCTGATGAAATTAAAGTTGTAGAAGTGGTTGAAGACGCATCAGGTAATTGGGCGAATAGGGAAACAGAAATATTTTTAAATGATTCTGGTAATTCAGGTAAATAAATCATCAGATTGTAATCTTTAAGAGGCTTAAATTATGAAAAAGAATTCAGTAAAAGTTTTATCGGCACTTGTAGCAGGCTTGCTCGCGCAAGTTGCTTATGCTGGCAGCATTACCGATATTAAAGTATCTGTTTTGCCTAATAAACAGCGTGTCATCAAGTTCAAATTCAATAAAGGTGCGGTGGAGCCAACAGGTTTTATCACTTCATCTCCTGCTCGTATTACATTAGATTTTGCAAATACAGATCTGAAAGTAAAACAACCTACTTTAACCTTTAACGACAGCTTGCTTAACCAAATCGTAACCGCCGAGGGTGAAGGCAGCACTCGTGTATTGTTGGGATTGGGGCAAGAAGGTCAATACAATGTTCAAGTTAAAGGTAATGAAGTTTGGGTTCAATTGAGCGAGGCGAGCTCATCTAACTCTGCACCAGTAAGCGCTACTCCTGTTGCAAGAACTGCACAAGCACAAGGCGCTTATTCTGCTACACCTTTCAATATTGATTTCCACAAAGGTGGTAACAACTCTGGCGTGGTTGAATTTGCATCAAACTTTACGGGTGAGCCGCAAGTTCGCTCACAAAGCGATCGCTTGGTTATTACGTTGAAAAACTATCCATTGCCAACGCAAGCACAACGCAATCTAGACGTAACAGATTTTTCTACGCCTGTTCGCACTATTAGCGTGCGCCGAGTAGGCAATGATACGCAAATCACTTTGCGCAACCAAGGCACATGGAAACACACCATCACAGGTAAAAATGGTCGCCAAAGCATTCAAATTACACCCACCAAAAATGTTACTTCATTGGGCGTTGGTGCGGGCAAAACCAAACAAAAATTCACAGGCAAACGCATCTCTCTTGATTTCCAAAATGTTGATGTGCGAACTGTTTTGCAAATTTTGGCAACAGAATCAGGCATGAACATTGTGGCTAGCGACAGCGTTCAAGGCAAAATGACGCTTTCATTGAAAGATGTGCCTTGGGATCAAGCGCTGGATTTGATTTTGGATGCACGTGAATTGGATTCACGCCGTGTGGGCAATATCATCAATGTTGCGCCTCGTGCTGAAATGTTGGCACGCGATAAAGCAGAATTGACTGCGCGCAAAGAATTGGATGATTTGGGTCCGCTGTTTTCTCAAAGTTTTCAATTGAAATACAAAAATGTTGAAGAATTTAAGAAAATTCTGCGTATTACTGATGGGAGTTCATCAGGTACCTCAAATAACAGCATCTTGACTGCTCGTGGCAGTGCATTGATTGATCCCGCAACAAACACATTGATCATCAATGATGTGCAATCAGTGATCCAAAAATTTAATGCGCTGATTGAAGAGCTGGATGTGCCTGCCCGTCAAGTTATGGTGGAAGCGCGCATTGTTGAAGCATCCGATACCTTGTCTCGCGAATTGGGTGTGAAATTTGGTGCGGGTCGTAATGGTCACACTTCATGGGGTAATAATTGGAATAATGGCATAGAACGAAATGATCGTGGTGTTAAAACAGGCTCTAATGGTTCTGTTACATTTGCGCCTAACGTAAATCTTCCTGCTGCATCTGCTATCGGTTCAATTGCTGTTGTGCGTGCATTTAGTTCGGGCATCTTAGGTTTGGAATTGACTGCTGCTGAAACCGAAGGTCGTAGTAAAACCATTTCTACACCTCGCGTCTTAACGCAAGACCGCCAAGAAGCTGAAATTAAACAAGGTTATCAAGTGCCTTACACTACGCGTGATAGCGATGGCAGCACCACAACCTCGTTTAAAGATGCGGTAATGAGCTTGAAAGTGTTGCCACGTATTACGCCTGATAACAAAATTATCATGGACGTTACGATCAACAAAGATACGCCTGATAACACTTACCAAAGCTCAGAAGGCGAGCCAAGCATCCGCACGCAATCTGTGAAAACACAAGCGATGATTGAAGATGGTGGCACTTTGGTTGTGGGCGGTGTATATCAAGAAGTGATTCAAAACAACGTGAAAAAAGTGCCTGTGTTGGGTGATTTGCCTGTGTTGGGTAATTTGTTCAAGAGCCGTTCGCGTAACAATAGCCGCAATGAATTGCTGTTCTTCATTACACCTCGCATTATGGGTAGCGAAACCAGCGTAATGCGCTACTAATATGATGTAAAAAATCTGCATATTATGCAAATTTAAGTTAAAATTGCCTGCTATGGACTATATAGCAGGCAATTTATTTTTGGTGGGTTTGATGGGGGCGGGGAAAACCACGCAAGGCAAACGGCTGGCGCGACATTTGAATCGCTCTTTTTTTGATAGCGATCAGGTGATTTGTGAGCGCACGGGCGTCAATATCCCAACCATTTTTGAAATGGAGGGGGAGGATGGTTTTCGTCATCGGGAAAGCAATATCATCAACGAATTAACAGCGTTGCCGAATATTGTGTTGGCAACGGGCGGCGGAGCGATTTTGCGGGAGCAGAATCGGGATTATTTGCGGGGGCGTGGTTTGGTGGTTTATTTGCATGTGCAGCCTGAAACGTTGTTTGAGCGGGTGGGTAAGGATAAGAACCGTCCGTTGTTGCAAGTGCAAGATGCGCTGGCGAAGTTTCGGGATTTGTATCGGCTGCGGGATGCGATTTATCGGCAAACGGCGCATATTGTGATTGAGGTGGGGGTGGATGATTGTCAAACCACGTTTGAGCAGATTTTGAGGTGTGCGGCGGAATATGAGAGAAATCTTGCATAATTTGATGGTGGATACGCCATCGCATCGTTATCCGATTTATATTGGCAGTGGCATTTTTGCGGATTTTGCGTTGTTTAAAGCGCATATTGGCAAGAAGGTGGCGATTGTTACCAATGATGTGGTTGCGCCGCTTTATTTGGCGAAGCTGCAAAAGGTGTTGCAGGATAATGGGGTGGATGCGGTGGCGATTGTGTTGCCCGATGGCGAGCAGCACAAAAACCATGATGCGCTGAATTTGATTTACGATGGTTTGCTGCGCCATCATGCCGACCGCAAAACCACGATTATTGCGCTGGGCGGTGGTGTGATTGGCGATATGGCGGGCTTTGCGGCGGCGACTTATCAGCGTGGCATTCCGTTTGTGCAGGTGCCGACTACGTTGTTGAGCCAAGTGGATTCTTCGGTAGGCGGAAAAACGGCGATCAATCATCCGTTGGGCAAGAATATGATTGGGGCGTTTTATCAGCCGCAGGCGGTGTTTGCGGATTTGGATACGTTGGATACGCTGCCTGAGCGCGAGCTATCGGCGGGGATGGCGGAAGTGATTAAGTATGCGCTGTTGGGCGATGCGAATTTTTTGCAATGGCTGGAAGCGAATATGGTGGCGTTGATGGGGCGCGATAAGGCTTTGTTGGCGCAGGCGGTGTTGCATTGTTGCCAGATGAAGGCGGCGATTGTGGCGCAGGATGAAACGGAGCAGGGGGTGCGCGCGCTGCTGAATTTGGGGCATACATTTGGGCACGCGATTGAGGCGGAGATGGGCTATGGCACTTGGTTGCATGGCGAGGCGGTGGCAGCGGGCTGCGTGTTGGCGTGTGTGCTTTCGGAGCGTTTAGGCAGCCTGAAAACGGAAGATACGGCGCGGGTGCGGGCGATTATGCGGCTGGCGAAGTTGCCTGATGCGCCGCCTGTTTTTGCGTTTGAGCGCTGGCTGGCGCATATGCGGCATGATAAGAAGGTGGATGATGGCACGCTGAGGTTTGTTACTTTGGCGGCGCTGGGGGAGGCGGTTTTAACGCCTGTTGATGATGTGCAGATTTTGCGCGATGTGTTGCAATCTTTTGTTTTGTAATCAATTTTGTTAGCAAAATGGGTTGTTTGTTGCGTAAACGGCAGCCTGAAATGAGTGGGCGTGGTGAACATGGCAAAAAGCCTGCGCTGCGCGGTTTTTATTTTTTGGAATACGACTATGACACAAGAAACGGCTTTGGGCGCGGCATTGAAATCGGCTGTGCAAACGATGAGCAAGAAAAAGCAAACGGATATGATTGCGGAGTATTTGTATAGCAAATATGACGTGTTTAAGCGGTTTAAACCGCTGGCGATTGGCATTGAGAAAGATTTGGTGGAAGCGTTGCCGCAGTTTGATGCGGCGCTGATTCATCGGGTGTTGTCTAACCATTGCCGTCGTCCGAAATATTTGAAAGCGGTGGCGCGTGGTGGCAAGCGGTTTAATTTGAACAATCGTTTTCAGGGGGAAGTGAGCGCGGAGGAGCAGCAATATGCGTTGTCGCAGCCGAATATTAAGGAGGCGATTGAAAAGCAGGATGCGCGCATTGCGGAAGCGACGGCTGCTAAGGCGGCGAAACTGGCTGCGGAGCAGGGTGCTACGGCAGAAACGGCGGCAGAGCCTGCGCAGGAAGTTGCACAAACGGCTGAATCATGATTTTCAGGCTGCCTTTGGTATATCAGAGGCAGCCTGAAAAGTTATTGTGGAGATGCTGGGCGTTGCGTGTTTAATGTTTTTTTGGATTTCAGGCTGCCTTTGTTGGAACGATAAAGGCAGCCTGAAAAGGTATGGCAGATGATTTCAAGACGGGGTTTGTTGATTTTGTCCGTGGCGGCGCTGGTGGGTTGTGGGCGCAGAAAGTTTAAAAAGTTGGCAGCGGGCGATGCGATTTTGGCGTTGGGCGATTCGCTTACGGCGGGTTTTGGTGCGCCCAGTGGGGCGGATTATCCCGCGCAGTTGGCACAGCTTGTGGGGCGCAAGGTTATCAATGGTGGGGTTTTGGGCGATACGAGCGCGCAGGCGTTGGCGCGGTTGCCTGATTTGTTGGCGCAAAAGCCGAAGTTGGTGGTGGTGAGCATTGGGGGCAATGATTTTTTACAGCGGCTGCCTGAAAGCGGCACGCGGGAAAATATTCGCAAGATGGTGGCGATGATTCGGGCGGCGGATGTGCCTGCGGTGTTGGTGGCGATTCCGCATTTTACGACTGGGGCGTTGCTGGGGGTGGTGAGCGAGCATCCGTTGTATGCGGAGCTGGCGGATGAGTTGGATGTGCCGCTGTTGCAGGGGGCTTGGGCGGGGATTTTGGGGGATAAGGATTTAAAGTCGGATGCGGTGCACGCGAATGCGGCGGGGTATCGGTTGTTTGCGGAGAAGTTGGCGGGGTTTTTGAAAAAACTGGGCTTGGTGTGAGCAAGGCAGCCTGAAAACGTTTTTTTAAGATGCCGTTTTAGCTTCGCTGAAACTCGCTGCGCTCGTTTTCAGGCTGCCTTTGGGCGTTTTGTGGCTTATTCAGGCTGCCGATATTGTGGGCAGCTTTTTTCATGTGCGCCTGCTAGGTAGCCTGTGCTCATCAAAAATTCGCCGACGATTTCGTTGCCCATAAATTTGAATTGCTGTTTGAACAGCTGAACCCATGCTTCTTTGCTGCGCGGATGGTGGGCATCTAGCCAGTTTTTGAAGCTGCCGTATTGTTGTTGCAGGCGTTGGATTTGCTGGGCGTTGTGGATGGCGGCTTGGATTTTCATGCGGTTGCGGATGATGCCTGCGTTGGCGAGCAGGCGGGCGATGTCGGCTTCGCCAAAGGCGGCGACAGCGGCGATGTTGAACTGGGCATAGGCAGCCTGAAAGGCGGGGCGTTTGTTGAGTATGGTGGTCCAGCTTAGCCCTGCTTGGTTGATTTCTAAAACCAGTCGTTCAAACAGGATGTTGTCGTCGTGCACGGGCACGCCGTATTCGGTGTCGTGGTAGGCTTTGTTGGGGTTGGTGGTGTCGTTGGGCAGGGCGGCGCAGAAGTCGCAATAGGCTTGGGACATGATTTTTCCTTGTTGATGTGTGATTAGGGATGATAGCCAGCGGCAGTTTGTTTTAGCTTCGCAGAAGCTCGTAAGCTCGCTTTCAGGCTGCCTTTGGCGTTGGCGATTATAAGCGGTTGATGCTGCGCAACCATGCTTGCAGGCGGCTAACGGTGTCGCTTTGGGCGAACAAATATTGCTGCCATGCGCGCGCGCTGCGTTGCCAATCGGCAAGATTGTTGAGCAGCGTGTGCCAATGCTGTTGGCGTTGGGCGGGGCTGAGCGCGTGTGCGCCGTTGAGTTCGTTGGACAAGGCTTGATGGGCGTGTTGCACGGCGTCGTTGGGTGCGGCGTGTTGGTGGTAGATGCGCCAAAAGGCGTTGAGCTTATCCAAATGGGCGGCTTCGGCTTGGGGGTAGATGTGCCAGAAAAATGGCTTGCCTGCGAGCTGGGCGCGCACAAAGCTATCTTCGCCACGAATCATCAGCACATCCGCCGCCCATAAGATGCGGTCAAATTGCGCTTGCGGCACAAAATCTTGCAGCACGATTTTCAGGCTGCCTGAAACGGCGGGGCAGGCTTGCAAACTGGTTTGCAGGGGCTTGCCCGCGCAATGCAACACGATTTCGCGCTCTTGCGCTGCCCATGCGGCTGCCCATTGTTGCCAGACTGCGCTGGCGTAGCCAAAGGCGAAGATATTGAGCGCGGCGTTTTCAGGCTGCCTAAATGCGCTTTGCTGGGCGATGTAATCCGCTTCGCGCAGCAAGCCGCCGCTGGCAGGCACAAAGCCCATTTGCCAGAAATATTTTTCGCCGCCGTTGGCTTGCAAACTGGGCATGGCGTGGGTGCGGATTGCCCAATCTTCCGCGCTCAAATATTCCCAGTTGAGCCACACGGGGCGATGCGCTTGGATGATGGTTTGCACATTGGCGGGCAGGGCGCAGGCGAAGGTTTCAATCACCATATCGGGCGCGGGGGCGTTGCGCAAATCGGCGTGCTGCGCTTCTTGCCACACATGAAGCTGGATGCCTTGATAGGCGCAGGGCAGCTCGGCGGGCGCATCAGGCGCGATGGCTTGCAGCGCGGCGATGTTGTCCAGCCATAAATGCACTTGCCAGCCGAGCCGTTGCCGCAATTCTTGGGCAAGCCGCCATGACACGCCGATGTCGCCAAAATTATCAATCACGGTGCAAAAAAGCCAACAGCAAAACGGTTTGGCGGTAGAATGGCGCGTTTTATTTTGATCCATAGTTTGTAGCAAGGAGATTGTGATGAAAATATTGAAAAGCGTTGCCCTTTTGGCGTTGTGTGCGGCTTTGCCTGCGGGCGCGGCGGATTTTGTGTCGCACGCGGATAACAAGCCGCAGCAGTTGGCAAGTGGCGACAAGGTGCAGATTGTGAACCTGTGGGCAACTTGGTGCAAACCTTGCCGCAAGGAAATGCCTGCCATGAGCAAATGGTATCAACAAAAAGGCAAAAAGCAAGGCGTGGAAATGGTGGGCATTGCGGTGGATTCGCCTGAGAATGTGAGCAAGTTTTTGAAAGCAACGCCCGTTTCCTATCCCATCTGGCGCTACACGGGCACAAACAGCCGCGCGATGATGCGCGAACTGGGCAACACGGTGGGCGGCTTGCCTTATACCGTTGTGCGCTTGCCCAAATGCGGCGCGGAGCAAGCCTTGCTCGGCGAAGTGGATGGCGCGAAGCTGGATAGTACAGTCGCCGCGGTGAAAGCCAAATGCGCTAAGAAATAAACATCAAGGCAGCCTGAAAATGGAAAATGACTTTCAGGCTGCCTTTTATGCTACCCATTTTCAGGCTGCCTTTATCCACCATCAGGCAGCCTGAAAACTCGAATGCGAGTTTGTAAACAAAGCCCTATCTTTTGTAAATAAATGTTGTAGAGCCACATCAAAAATGGCACAATCTTTCGCACTTTTTCCCACAACCCTGCCAAGCAAGGAGCAACGCAATGTCCATTAACGACGTGATTAACCTCATCGAAGAAAACGAAGCCCGCTTCGTTGATTTACGCTTCACCGACACCAAAGGCAAACAGCATCACTTCACCATCCCCGCCCACATCGTGTTAGAAGACCCCGATGAATGGTTTGAAACAGGACAAGCGTTTGACGGCTCATCCATTGGCGGCTGGAAAGGCATCCAAGCATCCGATATGCAGCTGCGCCCCGACCCCAGCACCGCGTTTATTGACCCCTTTTTTGACGATGTTACCGTGGTTTTAACTTGCGACGTGATAGACCCTGCCAACGCGCAAGGCTACGACCGCGACCCGCGCAGCATCGCTCGCCGCGCCGAAGCGTATTTGAAATCAACAGACATCGGCGACACCGCGTATTTTGGGCCCGAACCCGAATTTTTCGTGTTTGACGGCGTGGCATTTGAAACGCACATGGACAAAGCCCGCTTTGAAATCACATCCGAAAGCGCCGCTTGGAGCAGCGGCTATCATTATGACGGGCAAAACACAGGGCATCGCGCCGTGGTAAAAGGCGGCTATGCGCCCGTTGCGCCTGTTGATGCAGGGCAGGATTTGCGTTCAGCGATGGTGCGCGTGTTGGAAGAAATCGGCATTCCCGTGGAAGTGCATCACGGCGAAGTGGCAACGGGCAGCCAAATGGAAATCGGCACCAAATTCAGCACGCTGGTCAAGCGCGCTGACTGGACGCAAGACATGAAATATGTGATTTGGAACGTGGCGCACAATTTCAACAAAACCGCCACCTTTATGCCCAAACCGCTGATGGGCGACAACGGCAGCGGGATGCACGTGCACCAATCCATTTGGAAAGACGGCAAAAACCTGTTTGCGGGCGACGGCTACGCAGGGTTGAGCGAACTTGCGCTGTATTACATCGGCGGCATCATCAAACACGCCAAAGCGCTCAACGCCATCACCAACCCTTCCACCAATTCCTACAAACGCCTTGTGCCGCATTTTGAAGCCCCTGTGAAACTGGCGTATTCCGCCAAAAACCGCTCGGCATCCATCCGCATCCCCGCCGTGCACAGCAGCAAGGCGGTGCGGATTGAAGCGCGCTTCCCCGACCCAATGGCAAACCCTTATTTGGCATTCGCCGCCTTGTTGATGGCGGGCTTGGACGGCATTCAAAACAAAATCCACCCAGGCGATCCTGCCAGCAAAAATTTGTATGACTTGCCGCCCGAGGAAGACGCGCAAGTGCCCACCGTGTGCGCTTCGCTGGATGAGGCGCTGGCGGCGCTGAAAGCCGACCATGAGTTTTTAACGCGCGGCGGGGTGTTTAGCCAAGATTGGATTGAGAGCTATATTGCGTTTAAGTCGGAGGATGTGCGCCGTATGCAGATGGCACCGCATCCGCTGGAATTTGAGATGTATTATTCGCTGTAAGCGGATGGCGTTAGGCAGCCTGAAAACGTTGCAATGCGTTTTCAGGCTGCCTTGTGCATTGTTCCAATGTCGCTTTTTCTCATATATTGAGACCTTTGCAAAAAAGCCTTTCCTCCAACAGCAGAAACCCAAACACAGGTTT
>CAUQQW010000054.1:0-14964 GCA_963520365.1 uncultured Kingella sp. | reverse complement strand
TCTGCTGCCGCCTAAAAGGCGGCCCGGATGCCTGATTATCAGATATCCGGGGAGGATTAAGGGGGTATTTGGGTAGAATTAGGAGTGATTGGGGGCGAAAACAGCCGAAAACCTGTGTTTGGGTTCCAACTGTTGGAGGAAAGGCTTTTTTGCAAAGGTCTCAGCCTGAAAATACACAGTAGCCTGAAAACGCAAAACCCGCATCCAATGGTACGGGTTGATGTTTTATGCGGCTTCTTCGTTGCTGCTTTCTTTTTCGCCATTGCTGGCGGTGCGGCGCGAGAAGGTGATGCCAAGCTGTTTGAGTTTACGATACAAATGGGTGCGTTCCAGCCCAACTTTTTGTGCAACACGGCTCATGTTGTGATTTTCTTGGCGAATGTGGAATTCAAAATAGCGTCGTTCCAACTCTTCGCGCAGTTCGCGCAAGGGAAGGTTGAAATTGAATACGCTGCGGATATCGGAGAAGGTTTCGTCGGTGTTGAATTGGTTGAGCAGGCGAGAAACGGCGATTTCGCTGATTTCGTTTTGTTCGCAGTTCAATACCAAGCTGTTGACCACGTTTTTTAACTGTTCAAAATTGCCTGGCCAGTCGTATTGGCGCAAGCGATTCATGGCGGGCGTGGCAAATTTGATTGGGCGATTGGGCGATATTTCGTTGAGTAGCTTATTGACGATAAAGGGGATGTCTTCGGAATGCTGGCGCAAGGATGGGATGTTGATAATTGCGCTGGATAGCACGCTCATTAGGCGGGTGTCGCTTTGCGAATTATCTAAAAGTTCGTTGAGCGGGCGCGAGCTGGTAAACACGATGCGCGTGTTGTGTTTATCGGCTTTATTGACGAGAAAGGCGATGCCTTGGCGGATATTTTTGCCAAATTGCGAAATATCGCCCAAATACAGTACGCCGTTGGTGGCTTTGTTGAGTAGTTCGCTAGGAATATCAATAATTTGCTCGGCGCGCGTGGGCTGCACCCAAGGCGTGTCTTTTTTGTGGAAAAAGCGGGCGATGATTTCAAAGGGCGAGCCTGTTTCACCGATAAGCAGCACGGCACTATTGTGCGTTTGCGCTTGTTTGACTTGCTGATTGAATGTTTGAATCACGGCGCTGTTGCCCAAGCCTTCAATCACGGCATTTTGGCTGTTTTCGGATTCGTTTTGTTTGAGCGCGCGTTCCACGGCTTGTAAGAGTTTTTGTAAGGGGATGGGTTTTTCTAGAAAGTCTATCGCGCCGATTTTGGTGGCTTCTACGGCGGTATCAATGCTGCCGTGTCCGCTCATCATAATCACGGGCATGGTGAGTTGCCCATTTTTTGCCCATTCTTTGAGCAGGGTAATGCCGTCGCTATCGGGCATCCAAATATCCAGCAGCACAAGGGCTGGGCGGTTTTTGTTGCGCATGGCACGCGCTTCGCCTGCGTTTGCAGCGAGCGAAACGGTGTAGCCTTCATCTTCAAGAGTTTCCTGCAATACTTCGCGGATTCCAATTTCGTCATCGACGATTAAGATGTCTGTACTTCTCATGAGTTTTCTGCTTCTATTGTTGTTATCTTAGGTAGTGTAATGCTAATGCTTGCACCAGATGGGATTTGGTTGGCTAGGCTGATGTGCCCGCCATGCTCTTCTATGATTTTTTTGACTACGGGTAAGCCCAGTCCTGTGCCTGTGGGCTTGTCGGTAACATAGGGTTCAAAGGCGTTTTGCAGCATGTGTGGGCTGAAACTTTTGCCGTTGTTGGTTACGCTGAGACTGATGGTGTTCTCGTGTACCAAGATTTGAATGTGCGTTTCAGGCTGCGGGTCGCTTTCGGCGGCTTCGGCGGCGTTTTTGAATAGGTTGTGTAGCACTTGGCGCATGGCGGTGGTGTCGGCTTGTATCCATGCGGGATGGGGGCTTAAATCGGCAATGAAATGGCAGGGGCTACTTTCATAAAGCACTAAAACTTCGGAAACAAGGGCGTTAAGGTTGGTTTTGGTAAGTTTCAGGCTGGGTGCGCGGGCGTAGTTGCGGAAGGCTTCTACCATTTCTTTGAGCGCGGCGACTTGTTTGATGATGGTGTCGGTGGATTTGGTAAGGATTTGTGCGTCTTTTGTGTCCAATTTGTCTTGCAATTTCCATGCCAAACGCTCGGCGGAAAGTTGGATGGGGGTGAGTGGGTTACGGATTTCGTGGGCGAGGCGTTTGGCAACTTCGCCCCATGCGGCTTCTTTTTGGGCGCGAACGAGCTCGGTGATGTTGTCAAACACGAGCACGAGACCTTTGCCGTTTTCGGCAGGCAGGCGGATGGCTTTGCCCAGCAGGATGCGGCTGCTGTCTTGCGCGGTGTAGGAGAGTTCTACGGCGTCGGGGTTGTGTTCGCTGGCAATCAGGGCGTTGAGAAGGTCGGCGGCGGCGTGGTGTTGGGGGCTTAAATCGTGCCATGCGCTGGTTTGCTCGCCGATGTGGTGGGTGAGATTGATGTCTAGCATTTGTTGGGCGCTGGCGTTGTAGGTTTTCAGGCTGCCTGAGTAGTCTAGGGTGATTACGCCTGCGTTAAGGCTGTTTAACACGCGTTCTAGGTAGTGGCGAGCGGCTTCTTGTTCTTTGTGGTGGCGCTCGTTGGCGGCTTTGGCGTTGGCAAGTTGTTGGGTCATGTAGTTAAACATGCCTGATAGTTTGCCCAGTTCGTCGTGGCTGGTTACGGGGATGCGGTGGCTGAAATCGTTGTGGGCAACGGAGCGCGCGCCATCGGCTAGGGCGAGAATGGGCTCAACGAAGCGGCGGGCGAAATAGAGCGCGGCGGCGATGGATAATAGGATGGCGAGTAGGGTAGCGATGATGAGTGTGGCGATAAAAAAGGTTTGCAGACCTTTTTGGGCGAAGACGAGCTCAGCGTATTTGGCGCGGGCGGATTCTATGAGTTCGGCGTCTTTGGCGACGTTTTCGGGGATGGGCTGCCTGAAAAAGAAGATGTATTCTTTACTGACGTATTTTGGCAACATTATCCAGCCAGTAGCATATAGCGTGCCATTTACGTTTTCTATGCTGCGGATGATTTGTTGTTGGCGTAGGGTGTTGAGTGTGCTGGGGTCAAAATCGGGGGCGGGGAGTTTTTGTGGATTGCGCTCGGCAACGAGTTGGTGGTTTTCTAGTTGCCAGATGGCGAGATAGCTGAATGTGCGGGCTTGTTGGGTTTGGAAGGCGGCGTTGGGGGCTTGGCTCTGCACTAGGGCGGTGGCGAGGTCGGCGCGGATGCGTTGGGCTTCTTGCACGCTGTTGCTGGCGGCGTTGTCTAGCGCGCTTTGGCTGAGTTTCAGGCTGCGTTCTAGGGCTTCTTTGGTGTCGTTGCCAAACCATGAGTTGATGCTGTGGGCGATGAATTGGGCGGCGACGCCGAGCAGGAATAGGGCGGGCAGGGCGGCGACGATGGCGAACATGGTGGAGAGCCGGCGGGCGATTTGTGAGCCGAAAACGTGGTTGCGTTTGTCGCGGACGATGAGCCAGATGTAGCGCAGGGTTACGATGACCATGGTGATGGCGAGCGCGCCTGTGAAGCTGGCGATTGTCCAGAAGTAGGGAGCGTAGGGGCTGTTGCTGTCGGTGGATTGGCTTAGGGCGTAAAGGGCGATAAAGGAAAGGATGCCGCAGAAGATTAGGAATTTTTGCATGATGGGGGTGGTTTTGGTTTTCAGGCTGCCTTTGTAAGCAAACATGGCTGATGGGCAGCCTGAAAATGGGATGAATGGGAAAACAAGAATGTGTGGTTGTCTGTTTTATGGTTTCAGTTTTACAAAACGCGCTTTGCTTGTTTTCAGGCTGCCTTTGAATAAGGTGAGTAATGTGGTTTTCAGGCTGCCTTTGGACAAAACATCTAAACCACGCCCACCCCACCTACGGCTTAATCACCAAATCATGCCAGCCCGAATCCAAATCCCAATCGCGCGAGTTGATGGCGTTGATTTGGAAAGGTTTGGGCAGGCGGGTGGTGGTGAGATTGAGCTTAACTTGCGCTTTGACTTCGCTGGCGGGCGTGTCGGACAACGCGCCTTCGTTGAGCACGCGCCAGTTGGCAATCGCGCCGATGGCTTTGAGCGCGGTGTTCAGGCTGTTGTATTCGGTGGTAAATGTGCCAACGGACACGCGATAGCGGCTGGTGAGCGGGTGGAAACTTAGTCGGTAGTTCACGCTGTTGGCGGTGTTGATGAGCTGGCTGATTTTGAAGCGGTAGGAAGCGAGAGTGGGGCGTTCTAGGCGATAGGATAGGGTGAAATCTAGTGGCACGCCTTGTTGCAGGGCGTTTTGCAGTTGCTCGGGCAGCTCGGTTTGAAAGCGGGTGCTGATGGTGAGTTGCCCGTTGGCTTGGATTTGGGCTTCGGAGCGGGTGGCGCTGATGGTTTCGGCGTGGATGGCGGGGGCGATGAATAATGCGCTGATGATGAGTGCGCGAAGGCAGCCTGAAAACGGCATTTGCTTGTTTTCAGGCTGCCTTTGGCTTGGGATGGATGGGGTTTTAGCTTCGCTGAAACTCGCGCTGCTCATTTTCAGGCTGCGTTTGAATGTTTGCGGCAGCCTGAAAACGCGGTTAATGCTTTTCAATAAGTGCGTAATAAAAGCCATCTTGTTTTTCGCTTGGGATAAGGATTTTTTCGGTGCGCAATTGGGCATCGGGGTGGCGGTTGAGAAAGCGGTGGCATTGCTGTTGGTTTTCTTCTTCAAACAGCGAGCAGGTTGCTAACAGCATTCGGCCGCCTGATTTGAGCGTTGTCCACAGCGCATCCAGCATGGGTTCTTGCTGGCGGGCGGTTTTGTAGGCATCGGTGGGGCGGCGCAGCCATTTGATATCGGGATTGCGTTTAATTGTGCCCGATGCGGTGCAGGGGATGTCTGCCAAGATTGCGTCAAACGGTTCGCCATTATACCAATCGCTTAAATTTTGGGCATCGGCGCAATGTAAGGCAGCCTGAAAATGCAGTCGGGCAAGGTTATCGCGTACACGTTGCAGGCGTTGCGGGGCGATGTCTAGAGCGGTTACCGCGCAATCGGCAAGCTCCAAAATATGCCCTGTTTTGCCACCTGGGGCGGCGCAAGCGTCCAAAATGCGCTCGCCGTTTTGCGGATTAAGCAGATAGGCGGCTTGCTGTGCGCCAAAATCTTGCACCGATGCCCAGCCTTCGGCAAAGCGCGGTAATTGGGCAACGTGCACGGCTTGGGCAAGGCGGATGGCGTAATCATCCAAAATTTTGCCGTTTAACCCTGCTTCGTGCAGCAGGGCGAGATATTGCTCGGCATTGGTGTGGCGACGGTTTACGCGCAATGTGAGCGGCGGATGGGCTTGGAAGGCGGTGGCGATGTTGTGCCAATGTTTTGGGTATTGATTTTGCAGGGTTTTTTTTAGCCAAACGGGCAGATTATGCTTGGCAACATCGTCATAGCGGCAGGCTTTGTTGAGCCCATCTTTTTCGCGCAGAAAACGGCGCAAGATGGCGTTGGCAAACGAGCGAAATTGCCCACGCCCAATCTGCGCGATGTGGTTCACCGCTTCGTTCACCACGGCGTGCGGCGCGTTTTGCGTGTGGTTGAGCTGATAAAGCGCAACGAGCAGGTAGCTTTGCAGCGCTTCGTTGTCGATGGGTTTGTTGAGCATTTTGCCGAGCATGAATTTCAGGCTGCCTAAATGGCGTTGGCAGCCGTAGGCGATGTCTTGCAGCATGCCTTTGTCTTGCGCGGTGAGCTCGGGGTTTTGCGCGATGATGTAGGCAAGCTCGTCGGATAGATTTTTGCCCGAGGCAACGGCGGCGAGCGTTTGCGCGGCGAGGGTTTGGACTTGGGAGAGCGACATGGTTTTCCTTTGGGATTGGGTTTTGGCTTCTCAGAAGCTCGTAAACTTGCTTTCAGGCTGCCTGAAAATGGCTAAATGGCAATAATCTGTTTTGAAGATGTAATCGTTGTTTCAAAATGATTGAATTTATTTTGGTATTTAGACCAAGTGCCTGCTATGACTAATTGAACATCTTTAAAGCCATATGTTGCAGGTGCGTGTTTCTGAATAAGCTGTTTGATGTTTTGATACAAGTTGGCCTGTTCAAATTTAAGAATGAACGTATATGACTGATTTTTCAATCTCAACCATATTTCATGGTTTGCTTCATCATATTTCCAGCTTATACATTCAATAACGGCATTGCCAAATACGCCTTTTTTAAAAAATATGGGCTGGCTTCTGTTATCCAACAGCATTCTGCCAATAATGTTGCCGTTATATTCATCGTTTATCTGTTTGTTTTTACACAAAATGTATAACAATCGTAGTGTCTTTATGCTGCCAGAACTGCTTGTTTGATTAGATTTGCTTGTTATGTTGGGTTGGCTTTCCTTCGGCGGAGGATTATCAGATGTGGGTGTAAGCAAAGCAGTCAACATTTTTTCAAAATTAAACGATGCCTCATCATAACGATGATAATTATTGACATTAGATGCGTGTTCGCAATATGTGATATGCGGCTTACTGGGTTTTGCAGAAAAATAAGCATGTTCGCCTAAATTGCAAATAGTTAGTTCTGCATCACAATCAGGATTTGGACAATAAAACGTTGCGCCTTTATCTGAATGTTTTGCATTTTTAGCCTCTAATTTATTCATGCGATTGCTGTCTTTATATGCATAAGCGACCATGATTTCTCCTTTTCAGGCTGCCTAAACTACGCAAACGCTGCGCCCACTGCCAACTCGCGCCCCGCCAAAAACGCCGCCGCCGTCATCCGCTTGCTGCCAGCAGGTTGCAACTCGGTAATCTGCAACGCGCCCGCGCCGCATGCCACCACAATGCCTGCCGTATCCGCGCGCAACACCGTGCCAGCCGCGCCGTCGCCTGCAATGGCATCCGCCGCCCAAATCTTCATCGGCTTTCCCTGCCACAGCGTCCACGCAGCAGGCACGGGGTTGAAAGCGCGAATTTTGCGCGACACGGTTGCCGCGTCTTCCTGCCAGTTGATTTGCGCTTCGTCCTTGCTTAATTTTTGCGCGTAAGTGATGCCGTTTTCAGGCTGCGGCGTGGCTTTCAGGCTGCCTTCGCGCTGCAAACGCTGCAAATCTTGCACAATCGCCGCTGCGCCGATGTGCATCAGTTTGTCGTACACTTCATTGGCGGTGTCGCTGGGCAAAATGGGGCAGCGGTGTTCGCTCACAATTGCGCCTGTGTCCAGCCCCGCGTCCATCTGCATGATGCACACGCCTGTTTCCGCGTCGCCCGCTTCTATCGCGCGTTGAATCGGGGCTGCGCCGCGCCAACGGGGCAGCAGCGAAGCGTGGATGTTCAGGCAGCCATGTTTGGGCGCATCCAGCACGTCTTGCGGCAAAATCAAGCCATAAGCAGCAACCACCATAATGTCGGCATCCATTTCGCGCAGCAGGGCAAGGGCTTCGGCGTTGCCACGCAGTTTTTCAGGCTGCTCAACGCGCAAGCCCAATGCCTGTGCGGCTTGCTTAACGGGCGATGCTTGCAACTGCATCCCGCGCCCTTTGGGGCGGTCAGGCTGGGTGAGCACCAGCGTGATGTCAAAGCCTGCGGCGGCGATAGCGTTGAGCGCGGCGGCGGCAAAATCGGGCGTACCTGCAAAGATGATTTTCATGGGATGTCCTTTGTGTGTGGTTTTCAGGCTGCCTTTGGAGTATTGAATATTAGGCAGCCTGAAAATGGATTAAACGGTTGGGATGGTGTAATGAATAAGGCAGCCTGAAAAGGCTGTTGTGATGGGTGGGCATAACCATTTCAGTTGGTTTGGGTGTTTTCAGGCTGCCCTAATCCCCAATGCAGCAGCAAATGGCGGTACATCAAAATGCTTGTCAATAATGTCAATAAGCCAATATTGATGCCCTGCGCCATTTGGTTATCTCGTGTAAACGCCGTATAAAAGGCAAGGATAGAAATGCTCAAAGGCACAAGACCTGTTATCAACCAAAACAATTTTCTGCCCGCCGACCAGTTTTCAGGCTGCCCTGTGGCATTGGGCAACTGTGCGACAAGGCGGTTAAATTGCCGCGCAAAGTAAAGATTGGGCAGCGTTATCAATGTCAATCCAATCGTGAACAGCAGCCAGTTAAAGCCGTTATCATTGGATTCTGAAAACAGCAGGCAGCTGATTGCCGCAAACAGATAAAACGGCGCGGCAGGCACGTTAGCACGTAGCAATTTGTCGTAAAAAGGCTTCTGGTTTTTTAAACAATCCACCAAGTCAAAAATCGCATGATTGCAAAGCAAGGGGAAAGGAAGCAAACAATATAAAGCAAAGCCATTTTGCTTCAACAGCGTAAACAGCAAAACCGCCAATACTGCATACGAATAGTACAAATACATTTGTTGCAAACGCGCAATCGTCATCCTATTTCTCCCTAAACGTTTCAGGCTGCCTCAAACCCCAAGTGCAGCAGCAAATAGCGATAGATAAAAATCCCAATCTGCAAGGTAAAAAAGCCCACTTTTAGCCACATTACCGAATGGTCGTGGAGAGTAAACGCGCTATAAAAAGAGAACGCCGCCATGCCCAAGGGCACAAGCCCGTGTAGCAGCCAAAGCAGCTTTTTGCCCGCAGACCATTTTTCAGGCTGCCTTATTGCGGCGAGCGATTGCGCGATAAAGCGGTTTACTTGCAGTTCATGCGCGATAAAGCGGTTTACTTGCAGCTCAAAATAAAGGCTGGGCAGCAGAATCAGCACCGCCCAAATTGCAAACAGCAGCCAGTTAAAGCGCTCAATGTTGGTGAGCAATTCCGAAAACAGCAGATAAGCCAACACAATCAAGCCATACAATAGCGCAGCGGGCATGGTGGCATCCATTGGGGTGGCGTATGGGTTGGCGTAATCAGCATAGCGGTTTTTTGCAAGCCGCGCCAAGCGTTGCATCGTCGCATTGCAAATAAGCAAAATAAAACTTAAAAGCAAAAATAAAGCAAATTGATACTGCCACCACGCGGTAAACAGCAAAACCACAAACACCGCATACGAATAATACAAATAAACCCGCTGCAAACGCGCCATTGTCATTTCCTTCTCCTGAAAACGTTTCAGGCTGCCCCACATTATAATAAGGCAGCCTGAAAATCACATCGTCTCGCGCTGGCGTTTTTTCATTTTGGTTTTAATACGGTTTTGTTTCAGCGGCGACAAATATTGCACAAACAACTTGCCCAGCAAGTGATCCAGCTCATGCTGAATGCAAATCGCCAACAAACCATCCGCATCCAGCGTTTGCTTGTTGCCCTGAATGTCCAAAAATTCTACCGTAATCGTTTCCGCGCGGGTAACTTCCTCGTAAATCCCCGGCACAGACAAGCAACCCTCTTCGTAAGTCGTCTCGCCGTCTTTTTTGGTGATAACAGGGTTAATCAGCGCAATCAACTGGTTTTTCTCTTCCGACAAATCAATCACCACCACGCGCTCGTGCACATTCACCTGAGTTGCCGCCAAGCCAATACCTTTGGATGCGTACATCGTTTCCGCCATATCGGCAACCAGCGTGCGAATGCGATCGTCCACCTGTTCTACGGGTTTGGCGACAATGTGCAGGCGTTCGTCAGGGTGCGTTAAAATAGGTAATAAAGCCATAAAATAAATATCCTCAATTTGTGCGATTTTTAAAAAACTGTGGCATAGATGCCAATTTCCTTAACGCATTTTAGTATAATGCTAGCCTAAACAATTTAAAATGCACTATCATTGCAATTGTTCGTTAAATAATGTAATCCAACTCATCAAAGCTAACAGGGGATTCCTAATGCAAAAAACAATTATAACGCTGCTTTGTGCAGCAGGTATGATGATTTCAACCACCGCCGCAACGGCCGACACCTTGCGCGTAAGAAAAAATGCTCCCGCGCGTTACACCGTAAAACAAGGCGACACACTATGGGGCATTTCAGGAAAATACCTATACCGCCCATGGAAATGGCCAGCACTATGGGGCATGAACCGCAAGCAAATTAAAAACCCCAATTTGATCTATCCAGGTCAAACATTGGTGCTCACTTATGTAAATGGCAAACCCCGTTTGAGCGTGGCGCGTGGCAGCAAGAGCGACATCCCAACCTTCAAACTAAACCCACGCGTGCGTGATTTGGGCTCAGGCTATGCTATTCCAACCATCAACGTGAACTTCTATCATATGTTCATGAAAACGCCACAATTCATGACTAAGGAACAATTGTCGCGCGCAGCTCGCATTGTTTCAGGTGCTGATGATCGTATGTATTACTCTGGTGGCGATCGCATTTACGCCGATGGCATCGCAGAAACAGGCACTTATCTCATCTTCCGCCCCAAAGGTCCAATCGTAGATCCACGCAGCAAAGCAGACTTGGGCATTTTGGTTGAATATGTAGGCGAAGCTTCTACCTTGATTACACCAAACAGCCGCTTGTCATACCGCACCGCGGAAGAAGAAGCCAACTTGGCAAGCAACGAATACTATTCAAACACCAAAAATGGTTTGTTAGTCGGCAAAAAAGTGGCAACGCGCACCGCGCAACCTATGATTATTGACGGCTCATTGTCTGAAATCCATCAAGGCGACTACTTGATTAAAAAATCGCCTGAATTGACCGAATTCCACTATGTGCCACACGAGCCTGCAACGCGTGTTGATGCAGACATCGTTTCCATTATGGAAGGCGTGGAAGAAAGCGGCGCGATGCAAACCCTGATTCTGAACAAAGGCGCAGCCGAAGGTTTGGATAACGGCACTGTGTTGAGCATTTATCGTCGCGGTAGAGTGGTGAAATCTGAATGGAATAGCCCGAACGAAAAAGCGTCTCACTTTGTTAACACGCCAAACGAAGAAATCGGCTTGGCAATGGTTTACCGCACAGGCGAGCACGTTTCTTCTGCCATTATTTTGGAAAGCATTAAAAACGTGAACCGTGGCGATTTGTTGTCTGTTCCAGGTCAAGACTTGGATACTTTTGACAGCAAGCCTACTGTGCTTCCACAAACTAAATAATTAACACCACACTTTTTCAGGCTGCCTTTAAACATTGAGGCAGCCTGAAAATATTTATGGAGACGATTGCACATGGATTGCCCCATTTGCACCGCGCAGCACGAAGAAGTTTTGCTGCAAACGCCCAATCTGCGCGTGATTGCCGTGCACAACGAACCCAACGCGCCAGCCTTTTGTCGCGTGATTTGGCAACATCATGTTGCCGAGATGAGCGATTTGCAGCCCGCAGAACGCGCTGAACTGATGGAAATGGTTTACAAGGTGGAAGCAGCGATGCGCCAAGTATTGCAGCCTGAAAAAATCAATCTAGCCAGCTTGGGCAATGTGGTGCCGCATTTGCATTGGCACGTTATCGCACGTTTTAAAGACGATGCTTGCTTTCCTGCGCCCATTTGGGCAGCGGCTACGCGCCAAGCCGTTTTCAGGCTGCCTGAAAACTGGTCAAATCAAGTAAAACACATTCTAAATGCAGCCTGAAAACGCGATAATACGCCGTTTTGTTTACCCATAAGGAAACCCCATGCATTTCACCTTATCGCGCCGATATTTGTTGCAAACTTCGCTCATCGCTGCTGGCAGCGGTGTGTTAGCTGCTTGCGGTAGTAGCCCCAAACCACAGCCGCAACCTCAAACGCCAGTCAATCCCCAAACTCCAACTGTAACCCCATCGCGCACTCAAGGCGACAACACCATGCGAATTTTTGCGTCATCAGGCTTTTGCGAAGACAGCAGCCGCATCCAAACAGGGCTGGATCGCCTTGCCCAAGCAGGTTTTTCCATCACCAACCACACCGCCGCTTACCGCCGTTTCCAACGTTTTGCGGGCAGCGATTTTGAGCGCATTGCCGATTTTCAAGATGTGGCAACAGGGCGCGTGCCAACGCCCAAAGTATTGATGGGCACACGCGGTGGCTATGGAGCAGCACGCTTGTTGCCACACATTGATTGGAGCAACTTAGGCGCACGAATGCGCGAACAGCAAACTTTGTTATTTGGATTCAGCGATGTAACCGCCATTCAGCTGGCATTGTTGGCACAAAGTGGCATGCCCAGTTTCGCAGGTCCAATGTTGTACAGCGAATTTGCTAAGCCGCAACCCAGCTTATACACAATGGACAGCTTTATCCGCACCACCACTTCCGCCAGCACCACGGTTGCGGTATCCGCCTACCAAACTTCGCGCGTGAAAGATGCGGACGGTATTTTGTGGGGTGGCAATTTGAGCGTGTTGGCATCATTAGCCGGCTCGCCCTATATGCCGAAAATTCAAGGCGGCATTTTGTTTATTGAAGACGTTGCCGAGCAGCCGTATCGTATTGAACGAATGCTGCAAACGCTGCATTTGGCAGGTATTTTGAAAAGCCAGCAAGCGATTGTGTTGGGCGATTTCCGCATGGGTAATATCCGCGATGTTTACGACAGCAGCTACGATTTAACCAACGTGTCGCAAGTGATTGCGCGGGCAACAGGCGTGCCTGTTTACACGGGTTTCCCATTTGGTCATGTTGCCAACAAAACTTCGTTCCCATTGGGCGCGCGTGCGCAACTGCGTGGCAACAGCGCAGGCGGCTATCAAATCACATTCAGCGACTATCCCACGCTTAATGCCGCGGCATTAAACTTAAAAGCAGGCTTGTTACCGCAGCCTGAAATTACCGCCAGCGCGCCCGCATCCGCATCTGTGAGCGGCGGTAATGCCACCGAAACCGAATTCTGATTTTCAGGCTGCCTGATATAAAGCAGGCAAGCAAAAGCCCCAACCATTTTGGCTGGGGCTTTGTTGTGTTGTATTATTTGCAGTTGATGCCCATCATTTTAGGCGGATTACCATCGGAAACGGGTACGCGGCAAGTTGTGCCATTGCTGCCTGCAACCACCAACACGCGTTTGCCGCCATCGTTGCTTTCGCTGATTGTGAGCGGCTCTTTTGCGCCCATGCCGTTGGCGGCGGAAGCCATGCTGTTGATAAAGCCAGCGTCTGTTACGCTGGATGAATTGGCGGCGATTGTAGGGTCTTTTGCCATTGCCAATGGGCTGGCAACGAACAGAGCAATCGCGCTGGTAAGAATTAGTTTTTTCATGATGTATGTTCCTTTCGGTAGATTGGTTTGTGCAATGTACAGCAAATTTAATCTTTCGGGGGATTTTTTACATCGCCATACATTTGCGCCATCAGCTAATCGGATAGGGCAGCCTGAAAACGGACAAAAGGCTTTTTCAGGCTGCCTTATTGTCGTCATTGTTCAAAATGCGCACTTCGCGTTGCGGGAACGGTAGTTCAATGCCTTCTTCGTTAAACCGTTGCCAAATGGTGAGCAAGATGTCGGAGAACAGCGTGCCAAAGCCGTTTTCGGGGTCGTTCACCCAAAAGCCAACACGAAGATTGATGCCATTGTCGCCAAATCCGAGCAACAAAGCATTGGGAGCAGGATTGGTACCAACGCGCTCTTGCGCCGCGGCAGCTTCGCGCAAAATATCCATTGCCAGCGTTAAATCGGTGGAATAGGCAACTTGCACATCCAACGTTTGATACAAGGCGCGCGCGGTGTAGGATTCGTTGATAACGGTGTTGGTAACAAAGGTTTCGTTGGGAATCAGCGCTTCTGCGCCGGTTGCGCTACGCAGCACCACAAAGCGCGAAGTGATTTCGGTTACATAGCCTGTGAAGCCGTTTACGGTTAGGCGGTCGTTGATGCGGATGGAGCGGTCTGCCAAGATGATGAAGCCCGACACATAATTGCTGGCGATTTTTTGCAAACCAAAGCCCAAGCCCACGCCAAGCGCGCCGCCAAACACGGATAACACCGTTAAATCAATGCCCACCAATGGCAGCGCAACCAACACCGATAGCACCATCAGCAGCGTTTTCATCACTTTGGACAACACAATCCGCAGGTTTATATCCAGCCGTGCGCTTGCCATCAGGCGTGCGTTGAGCCAGCGATAAAACCACATGGTAAACACCATCATAATGCCCACCCACAGCAAGCCGCTTAAAATGGTGTAAACATTGAGCTTGCTTGCGCCGATGGGGATTTGCAGCGATTTGAGCCAATCAATAATCCAGGTATCAATGCCCGAAAGCCACAAAATAAAACAGCCCCAAAGCCCTGTGGATGCCACGCGCTCAATCGCATCCGAGCGCGCGCTTTTGGGAAACGCGCCGTTAATCAGCGCTAGCAGCAGCCGAATCAGCATCATCCAGTTCGCCGCCAACACCAAAAGTTTCAGCCACACCGCATGAAAGCCCGCCGCTTGCCATGCCACTTGCGCCACCAGCGCCAAAATAAGCAGCAAAACGGGAAACAGCAAACGTCGCAACACATGACGAATCACGCGAAAACGAATCGCCTTGATTTTGGACGATTGCGTCCATTTTTCCGATGCGCGATAGGCGATAAACGTTAAAGCCAGCATAATCGCCAGCTCCACCCAGCCCATAGGCTGCCTGAAACTGCGTTCCAGCAGGTTGGCGGTAAAGGCTTTGCGGGCAAATAGATTGACGATGAATTCTTGCCAAGAGAAAGAGGGATTCATGGGGATTCCTGTTTACAAAATAGAGACGGATTTTAACATTCGAACAACAAATTTTGCCCACATATTTTGTGGATAACTTTGTGGAAAATATGCGTCTGCAATCAAATTTTGTTGCAATATCATGGCATGGCTTCGGTTGCTTATTTTTTATGCAAAATGGGCAGATTTGGATTTTGCTTGACTTTGTTACTTGTTGAAAATAAAAGAAAAATTGTGAAATTGGGTGTAAGTCGTTGATATTATTTGTATGGCGGATGATGCGCGATATTGGGGTTTCCAGGCTGCCTTTGGGCGAGAAAATGGTTGATTGGCGAAAAGGTGGATAGATTAGGCAGCCTGAAAATGGGTTAGGGTTGATGTTTACAAGTTAGACATGGTTTTCAGGCTGCCTCATCTGCCAAAAGCAGCCTGAGACCTTTGCAAAATTCCCCAAAATCCCCTAAATTCCCACCAAGACA
>CAUQQW010000053.1:0-15507 GCA_963520365.1 uncultured Kingella sp. | reverse complement strand
CTTGCAGGATAAGGCTTGTGGGGAGTTTTAGCACCTTTTTTGTTACTTATGCCCTTTTCAGGCTGCCTTGATTCATCATCAAAGGCAGCCTGAAATCTTATTGGGCGTGTGTTTGCTATGCGATTGCGCTTAGAAGCGGAATTTGCCTGTGGCTTTGTACCAGCTGGTGTCGTTGCCGTCTTGCAGCGGTGTAATCAGCGTGTCAAACAGAGTTTTTTCGCTGAATTCGCTGCCGTGGCGGGTGATTTGCAAGCAGCGTTGCACGGGCTCGCTGCCGACTACGACGACCATGCGCCCGCCTTCGTTTAGGTGTGCGAGAAGCTGCTCGGGGATGGTTTTCAGGCTGCCGCCGATGTAAATCGCGTCAAAGCGGGCATCGCTGGGCAGGGCGTTTAAGCCGTCAATCGCTTTGTATTGGATGTTGTCCAACTGCAAGCCTTTGAGAATGGCTTGGGCAGCGCCCAGTTGTTGTTCGTCAAGGTCGCAAGTGGTTACATCGTAAGCCAGTTTTGCCAAGATGGCGGTGGCGTAGCCTGAGCCTGTGCCGACTTCTAACACGCGTTCGTGTTTTTTCAACGCTAAGCCTTGCACCATGCGTCCGACGATTTTGGGTTCTAGCATTTTGCTGCCGTTGGGCAGGGGCAGGGCGAGATCGGCATAGGCGTAGCCTTGTTGGTCGGGCTGCACGAATATTTCGCGTGGGATTTCTTGCAGCGCATCCAATACATCAAAATCCAGCACATCCCACGGGCGGATTTGTTGTTCTACCATGTTGAAGCGGGCTTGTTCAAAGTTCATATTGGGCTTTCTTGGGGTGTTGAAAAATGGGGCGATTATAGCATTTTAGCGGGGCGAAGTTGCTGGCTTGTGGGGTTGATTTCTGCTGTTTAGGCAGCCTGAAAAGGGCTGGGCGGCGGATGGCTGGGCATGAAAAAACCTTGCTGTAATAAGCAAGGTTTGCGATGCGAGCACGCCCAAGGGGATTCGAACCCCTGTTGCCGCCGTGAAAGGGCAGTGTCCTAGGCCTCTAGACGATGGGCGCGGAAAGGCGCGAATTATACGGCGATTGCGTTGGGTGTCAAGCTGATGCCTGCTTGCGCCGCGGTGTTGCGCGCGGGGTGTGATGATGGGTTAAAGGCAGCCTGAAAACGGGAAATGGTTTTGGGCTGCCTTTTTGTTTTACAACGTAATCGCGGCTTCTAATGCGATGGTAATCATGTCGTTAAACGTGAGTTGGCGCTCTTCGGCGGTGGTGTATTCTTCGCGCACGATGTGGTCGGACACGGTGCAGATGGTGGCGGCTTTGGCGCCAAATTCTGCGGCAACGCCGTAGATGCCTGCGGCTTCCATTTCCACGCCAACGATGCCGTATTTGCGCAGGGTTTCGGTCATGGCGGTGTCGGGGTGGTAGAACAAATCGGACGAGAATAGGTTGCCCACTTTGGCATCAATGCCGCGCGCTTTGGCGGCGTTGGATAGGGCTTGCACGATGCCGAAATCGGCAAGGGCGGCGAAGTCGTAGCCATGAAAGCGGATGCGATTGACATTGCTGTCGGTGGATGCGCCCATGCCGATGACCACGTCGCGCACATGGATGTCATCCAACACGGCACCGCATGAGCCGATGCGAATTAGGTTTTTCACGCCGTATTCGGTGATGAGTTCTTTGGCGTAGATGGAGCAAGATGGGATGCCCATGCCGTGTCCCATGATGGAGATGCGTTTGCCTTTGTATGTGCCTGTGTAGCCATACATATTGCGCACGGCGGTTACTTGCTCGGCGTTTTCCAAAAAGGTTTCGGCGATGTATTTGGCGCGCAGGGGATCGCCTGGCATCAAAACGGTTTCGGCGAATGCGCCTGCGGGGGCGGAAATATGTGGGGTTGCCATGATGGGCTCCTTGTGGTTGGTTGGAAGAAATTTAATTTTGTAGAAACTCGTAAACCCGTTTTCAGGCTGCCTATGCTTGCGCGATGCTTGGGCAAAATAGGCAGCCTGAAAATGGGTTAGCAGTTTTGTTTGCCGTAAACATCTTGGCGCAGCATTTCGCGCACGGCGGCATCAAACGCTTGCAACACGTTTTGCGCATCGGTTTCGCTGCTGCCTTTGGCATCCAAATAGAATTTGACTTTGGGCTCGGTGCCCGATGGGCGCACAATCAGGCGGCTGCCGTTGGCAAGGTGGTACACCAAAATATCGTTTTGGCGTTCGGTTTGCAGGTGGTCAATGCTTTGCTCTACTGCGTGCCCGCCGATTTGGCTGGGCGGATTGTGCCGCAGCGCGCTCATCAGTTTGCCGATGTCGGCCAGGTCGCTGACGCGGATGGAGATTTGTCCGCTGGTGTATGCGCCGAAGGTTTGGGCGAAATCGCGGGCGTGATCCAGCAGGGTTTTGCCTTGCGCTTTCAGGCTGCGTACTAGGTCTAAGAACACAATGGCGGCGGAGATGCCGTCTTTGTCGCGCACTTTTTCGGGGTCAACCAAATAGCCGAGTGCTTCTTCAAAGCCGTAGAGCAGATGGGGGGCTTTGGCGATGTATTTGAAGCCGGTGAGCGTTTCTTCGTTGGCAAAGCCGTATTTTTGCGCAATTTGCGCCAGCGCGGGGGAGGAGACGAGCGAGCAGGCGAGCGTGCCTGTTTTGCCTTGATTTTTTTGCGCCAGATACCAGCCCAAATAGCAGCCGACTACATTGCCATGCAGCGATTTCCAGTTGCCGTGTTCATCGGGGATGGCAACGGCGAGGCGATCGGCATCGGGGTCGTTGGCGATGATGAATTCGGCGTTTTCTTTTTTGGCTAACGCGATGGCGAGGTTTAGCGCGCCTTTTTCTTCGGGATTGGGAAAGGCAACGGTGCGGAAGGTGGGGTCTGGCTCGGCTTGCTCGGCAACGATGTGCGGCAGCGGCAGCTTGGCGGCGGCAAGGGTTTTGAGCAGCACTTCTTTGCCCACGCCGTGCATGGCGGTGTAAACGTAATTCAGGCTGCATTCGGGCTCTTGCGCCAGCGCGGCGGTTTTGGCGATGTAGGCTTCAATCACTTCTTCGCCGAGTGTTTCGTAGTCGCTGCTGCGGGGATATTGGTTGATGGGAGTGTGCGTGGCGCGGTCAATCAGCGCGGCGATTTGTTCATCGGCGGGGGAGACGATTTGCCCGCCGCCGTTGCTTTTGCCCAGATAGACTTTGTAGCCGTTGTCGGCTGGGGGATTGTGGCTGGCGGTTACCATCACGCCTGCGCTGGTGTTGAAATGCTGGATGGCGTAGGCGAGCACGGGGGTAGGCAGGTTGCGCGGCAGCAGGCGGGTTTTGATGCCTGCGGCTGCCATGATTTCGGCGGTGTCGCGGGCGTAAACGTCGGAATTTTTGCGCCCGTCGTAGCCAATCACGATGCTGGGGGTTTGCGGATCAAATTGCAAGATGTAGTCTGCCAGCCCTTTGGCGGCTTGGGCAACCAACACGCGGTTCATGCCCATGCTGCCTGCTTGTTGTTTGCCGCGCAGCCCTGCGGTGCCAAATTGCAAGCGTCCGTTGAAGCGGTTTTCCAGCTCGCTTAATGCGGCGGCATCGCCTGCTTGGGCGGCAGGAATCAGGGCTTCCAGTTCGGCGCGTGTTTCGGGATCGGGGTCTTGGGCGAGCCAGTTTTGGGCTTGGGTGATGTAGTTCATGGTGGTTTCCTTTGCAGTCGTTGGGAAAGGGGGGATTTTAGCTTAATTTGGGGGATGGCAGCCTGAAAAATGGGCGGGGGGTTGAGATGGGTTAAGTTGGGTTTCAGGCTGCCTTTGTGAACGGCGTGGGTACCGAGTTGCCCACCCTACGTTTCATTTTAGGTTGAAACCTTTGCAAAACCCAAAACACAACAAGAAATAGTCAATTCTTCGTCATTCCCGCGTAGGCGGGAATCTTAGTTGAATTTAAGTAATATGTTGTTTTTTTAATTAATTTATGAATGTCAAGCAAGATTCCCGCCTGCGCGGGAATGACGGCATTTCTTAATTTTTCAGGCTGCTGTTAGGGTTTTGCAAAGGTTTCAGGCTGCCTAATCGTTTTCAGGCTGCCCATTCGCTTTTCAAACGGTATTTATGGGACAGCTTCCGTGCGCGACGATACCACGCTTGGGCGGCAGTTTGGCTGGGGGCTTGGCTGCTGGCGTAGTTCAGCGTGATAAAGTCTTGCAGTAGTTGGTCTAAATCGGGGGTGAGACGGTTGTCTTGTTCTAGCTCGGCTTTGAGTTCGGTTGCGCCCAGCGCGGCAAGGTTGGGGTAGGCGTTGCCCAGCAGGCGGCGTTTGAGCAGCATAAAGCCGTCTGCCAGCGGGGCGATGTCTTGCTTGCGCGAGCGTCGCCACCACCAGATGATGGGAATCAACACGGGCACGCTGCCGATGATGATGAGCAGCAGGGAGCTGAATTTGCTGGCGCCGCCCAGTCCCAATAATGAAAACAGGCTGTTTTGCTGGGCGTTGTCAAAGTTCACCACCCAGCGTTGCCAGTAGATTTGGCTTTGGCTGGTGAATCGGCTCCATGCGCTCAGGTTGCTGACTAATTCGTTGATTTCTTCGGCGGGCAGGGCGTTGTCCACGCCGCCATCCACGCGGCTGATGGAAACGGCGGCGGTGGGGTCTACGCGCTTCCACACGTTGCGCTCGGGCAGCCACACTTCTGCCCATGCGTGGGCATCTTTGCTGCGAATTTGCCAGAAGCCGCCTTGCTCGTTCCATTCGCCGCCTTGATAGCCTGTTACCACGCGCGCGGGTACGCCTGCGGAGCGCATGAGGGTTACAAAAGCATCGGCGTAGTGTTCGCAAAAGCCTTGCTTGGTTTGGAATAGGAATTCATCGGTGGGGGCGGCGCTTTGTAGAACGGGCGGTTTAAGGGTGTAAACGAATTTTTGTTTGTTGAAATACTGATAGGCAGCCTGAATAAAGGTTGCGGTGTCGCCGCCTGCTTGTTGATAGAGCGCTTGGGCGAGGGCTTTGGTTTGTGGGTTGTCGTCGGAAATGCGGGTGTAAAGGCGCAGCTCGGCGTTGTCTAGCTTTTGGGTGAGCTCGTCGGTGGCGTTGGCGCGCAGCGTGATGCCGCGCACGCCTTGGCGGCTATACACGCGCAACACGTCGCCCAGTTCTTGCACGATGCCTGTTTCTTGGCGGCGCGAGGGGTAATCCAGCGCGGGGATGCGCCCTTTGGTGTCTTCAATCACGATTTGATAGGACACATCTTGCGTGGGGCGGTTGCCGCGGGCGGGGAATGCGCCGTCCATCATGCCGCGCGCGGCGTGCCATTCGCCTGTTGCGTCGCGGTCTATCATCACCATCACGCGCCAATACAAATCTTGCGGACGGGGGTGGTAGTTGTTGTTAAACGTGGCGGTGAAAGCAGGTTCGTTGCTTTGCACCAAATCGCCAATGCTGCCTGGTTTCATGCTTTCGGAAATGCCAGTGGTGGATTGATTGCTGGGGTTTTGCGGAATGCCCCATAGCGGCGATTCTTTGCGGGGCATGGCGATAAACAGCAAAATCATCGGCAGCAGTGTAAGCGCGAAGCCGATTAGGCTTTGCTTGACGGCGGTTTTTGTATCCAGCTCGTTCAAGATGGCGAGCGCGGCGGCAATCAGCACCAGACAAACCAGCGCCCATGCGCCCACCAGCATGCTTTGGTTAAACAACACCGCGCCAGTGAGCAAGAAAATTTGCACCAGCGCGGAAACTTGCCAATCGCGGCGGGTGCGCCCTTCGTAGGATTTGAGTGCGCCCAGCAGCAGTAGCAACGCCATGCCGCCTTGCAGCCCCACAAACGAGCCCACTTGCAGCATTACCAGCGCCACCACCAGCGCGAGCATCAGCACAAGCTGCCACGTTGCCATTTTGCGCACGCCAAAAAACAGCAGCAGGATGCGCACCGCCATCATCAGGATAAAGATAACGGACACCACAAAGGGCAGCTCGCTGAGTATGGGCAGCGACACGCAAAAGAGCGCGAGTTGGTTGGCGAGAATGGCTTTAAGGTCGAGGTCGGCGTGGAGATAGGTGGGGTTGGCGATAAGCATGGTTGGGGGTGGATGTTGGGATGTTGATGCAGCCTGAAAAGGGGTTGAGCTGGGCTGGGATGGGGTGAAAGGGAATGGGCGGTATTTTAATGGTTTTGGTGGGGTTCAGGCTGCTTTTGTGCATGGTAAGGGCAGCCTGAAAACGGTGGGGCGTTGTTTAATGGAGAGAACCGACAAGGCAGCCTGAAAACGGTTTTTTGTTTTCAGGCTGCCTAATCGTTTTAGCTTCGTAACTCCGCTATGCTCCGCAGGCTGCCACTCATGTTAGACAAATGTAAGGCAGCCTGAAAATGGAGCGGCGACAGCTCGTCACCAAATGGTGCGTGGTGTAAACAGGGTTGCGCGGGTGGGCAAAATGTCTGCGAGCCGTCGCGCCATCGGTTGCGGGGTGAACAAAGGTTTCAGGCTGCCTTGCCAACCGCGTGTGCAGCCAAGTTGCCCCCCCTACGGCTAAACGGGCTTTCAGGCTGCCTAATCTTTCACATTAACAAACAATATCGGCAATATCGCCGTATTGCCTGCAATCATCGCCAGCGGTATCCATTGGATGCCGATGCGGGCGGTGGCAAACAGCGTGGCAAGGTAAACCAGCGTGGACAGCACGGAAATCACGGCAATGCGTTGGTTTTTGCCGTGGTAAAACAGATGGTTCACCAGCAGATAATAGGGCAGCGTAAGCCCGAAGCCGAGCAGGAATAGGCAGGCGTAATACTGGCTGCCCGCATAGGGCGCGCCTAGCAGCCATGTGAACAGCGCGTTGGGCAGCAGCCATGCGATAACAGCAGGGATGGGGCTGATGGCAAGGCAGGCAAGGGCAAGGCGGCGGATTTTGGCGGCGTTCAGGCTGCCTTGTTTCACGGCTTGGTAATAATGCGGCACGATGGCTTTGTTGGCGGCGAGCAGCAAAATGCTGAGTATGCTGGCAAGCTGCAAGCCTGCGGCGTAGATGCCGAGCTGCTCGGGGGCGTAGTGTTGATGGATAACGATGCGATCCAGCTGCCCTTTGATAAACCCGCTGGCATGATGCAACACCAGCGGCAAACCAAAGGCAAAGATGTATTGGGCAGCCTGAAAAAGGCGGTGCAGGCTTAGGCGATGGCGGGTTTTGGGGATAAGGGCATAGGCGGCGAGCGAGACGGCGGCGTTGCCCAGCAGCAGCGCGGCAAAGCGGACAGCGATGGGCGCGGCGTGGGTGGTTTCCAGCAACGCAACGGTGAGCAAGCTGGTGAGCACGCCACTGGCGGTTTGGATAAACGTGTACGACAGGGCGCGTTTTTGGCATTGGCGATAGGCAAGCTGCACGCCCAAAACGCTTTGCGCGGCGGCGGCGCACGTTACCGCAGCAAGGTTGATGGACTGCGCGGCAGCAGCAACGCCCAGCGCAATCAGCGTAACCAGCGCGGTGTAGCCATAGCCCGCCAACATCACGCTGGGCAAATTGCGCTTGCCGTACACATAAAAATAGCGCGTGAGCGCACCATCTTGGCTTAGGCTCAACACGATAATCAACAGGGAAAACAGCGTTTGCCAATACGACAAATCGCCATAGCCCGCCGCGCCAAATTTGCGCGTGAGATAGGGCAGCAGCAAAAAGGGCAGGGCTTTGGCGGTGAGCTCGCCGATTAGGTAGATAAGGCTATCTTTTAGGAGTTTCATGGGCAGCCTGAAAATGGGCAAAGGGGCTTAGGGAGATAAGTGTGAAATTGTATCAGACGGGTTGGGTTGTGTGGTTTGGCGAAAGGCAGCCTGAAAATGGGGGGGTAATGCGGTTTCAGGCTGCCTTATGGCTTGGTTTTGCTTCAAAGCCCCTAGCCGATAATCAAATAAACCTCAAAAGGCAGCCTGAAAAGCCTTAAACCTATTTTCAGGCTGCATCAAAGCCAAAAAGATTGGGCAGCCTGAAAACAATGTTTTGCACGTTTCAGGCTGCCTTAAAACAATGAAATTGCATGATTTGATTACATTACATTGCAGTGCATTGATTAAGCTACGAAAAAAAGCAGCCTGAAAACCCATAAATCCCCCACTTTCAGGCTACCTCCCATCCCACCCCCAAATCCACATCCCACCCAGTCCCCCCACTCATCATCTCTGTCAAATTATGTTAATATTGCGAGTGCGATTTATTCGCATTTTTTATTAACAAAACGAGGTAATTATGAACCCCCCACTCTTTAAGCTCTCTGTATTAACGCTGGCATTGGTAGCGGGCTATGCCCATGCCGATGATGCGCCTGCTGAGCAAAAACAAGAATTGCAAAACATCACCGTTAAAGGAGACACGTCCACGCGCCGTGTTACCACCAAAAAAATGGATGAATCCACATCCACCGACGTGAAAGACATGCTGTTCAACGAGCCGTCGATTAATTTTGGCGGCGGCAATGCCACTTCGCAATGGGTGTCCATTCGCGGCATGGGGCAAGACCAAATTGACATGAAAGTGGACGACACCTATTCCGATTCGCAAATCTTCCACCACAATGGGCGTTTTTTGTTAGACCCCAGCTTGGTGAAAGTGGTGGGCGTGCAAAAGGGCACGGGCTCGGCATCGGCAGGCATTGGCGCCACCAGCGGCGCGATTGTTGCCAAAACGGTTGATGCGGCAGATTTGTTGCGTGATGGGCAAGATGTGGGCTTTAAAGTGAACGCAGGCGTGAGCAGCAACAAGGGTTACAGCCGCGGCGCAACGGTTTACGGACGCTTTGGCGGTTTGGATGCTTTGGTGTCGGGCAACTGGGTAACCGAGAAAAACTACAAAGCAGGCAATGGCTATCGCAGCGCAACAGGCAATAAAGTGAACGGCAGCGCCATCGGACAACGTGGCTTGCTCGCCAAATTTGCCTACAATTTCAACGAAAACCATCGCGCCGAATTAAGCCATCGCCAAGAAAAAACCTATGGCGAGCGCAATTTGCGCGAAGAGTTTGATTTCGCACAAGCAGGGCGCATCGCCACCAATGCCCCGCGCTATCGCATCTTAACGCAAGACACCACCAATTTATCGTATGACGGCAGACAGCTTGGCGCATTAGGCAGCCTGAAAGCCAATGTGTATGTGCAAAACATCAAACGCGAAGAACCAGGCGCATCGTCTGTAAACAAATTGGTTACTCACGGCGCAAATGTGGGCTTTGACACGCCGCTATTTGGCAAACACATGCTGAAATATGGCGTTAACTGGCGCAAGCAAGAAAGCAAGCCCGACAGCATCGCCGCAGGGCGCGTGCACGAAGAAAAAACCGATTACGGCATCTACGCCGAAGGCATTTGGGACATTTCGCCCGTAACGCTGACCACAGGCCTGCGCTACGATCACTACAAAGCGCAATTCTCGGGCAACAGCAAAAATTCGGGCAGCAAAATCAACCCCAGCATCGGCATCATTTGGGATGCCACGCCCGATTTATCGTTTAATGCCAATTTAAACTACGCCAGCCGCAGCCCAAGATTGTATGAAGTGATGCTGGCAGGCAGCCGCGCCGTGTATGCCGATTCTGGCTTAAAAGCAGAACGCGCGCGCAATGCTGAAGTCGGCTTTAAATACAAATTAAACGATGCCTTTATGATTGAAGGCAGCTATTTTGATCAGCAGATTAAAGATGTCCAAGCCACTCGCTCGCTGGGGCGCAACCGCTTTTTGAATTACAACGGTGGCACGCTGAAAAACCGCGGCTACGAATTTTCCACATCCTATCGCTGGAACGGCTTAACCGCCCGCGCAGGCGTGGCATACAACAAGCCCAAAATTGACAGCGCCAATATTGATTCGTTGGTAACCTTTGTTCCCGTGGGACGCACATGGACAGCAGGCTTGTCCTACCAATTTGCTAACCCCAATCTGGAAATCGGCTGGCGCGGGCGCTTTGTGCAACGCACCGAACACGCCGCTTATCAACGCGGCTCAGGTGGCGGCACCAAACGCCCAGGCTATGGCGTAAACGATATTTATCTCAACTGGAAACCGCTGAAAGACAAGGATAATTTGAATGTGAACCTTGCTGTGCACAATGTGGGCAACAAATACTACAAATCGCACACTCAGCGCGAAAGCACCAACGGCAGCTCGCTGCCCGAAGCAGGGCGCGACGTGCGCTTGGGCATGAATTATCGTTGGTAAGCCGTTAAGCCAAATGGCGTAAATTTGACCGCCGCGCTATCTTGCCGTATCTTTCGCGGCGGTCAAACGCGAGGCTGGTTTGAGGTAGCCTGAAAACCAGTTTGCCGCGTTTTAGCAAGCAAAACGGTTTCAGGCTGCCTGAAACCGTTAAAATTGCCATTTTTATTTTTAAACGTTTATAAAGAAGCAATCATGAAACACTCTTTAATCGCACTTTTCACCCTTGCCGCGCTCACCGCGTGCAATCCTTCGCAACAACAAGCTAACCAAGCCAGCCAAGCCAGCCAAGCCGCTGCTTCGCAAGCGCAAGACAAATCGGACAAGCCCGATTATTCGCCCTTAAAACCGCATGATATTCAAGGCGAAAAAGTAACCGTGAAAACCGTGCGCGGCGATGCCGTTGTGCCGAAAAATCCGCAAAATGTTGCCGTGTATGATTTAGGCGCATTGGACACGCTCACCGCATTGGGCGTGCCCGTGGGCGCAACCGTGGACAAATCCATGCTGCCTTATCTGCAAGGCGCGTTTGACAAGGCGCAACACGTTGGCACGCTGTTTGAGCCGAATTATGAAGCGCTGGGCGCGTTTAAACCGCAGCTGATTATCATCGGCAGCCGCACCAACAAAGCCGCGCAGCAGCTAAACGAGCTGGCGCCGACCATTGAAATGACGGCGGACACCAAAAATATGCGCGAAAGCACCAAAGAGCGCATTGATGCCTACGCGCAAATTTTTGGCAAACAAGCCGAAGCGGATAAGCTGAAAGCCGATATTGACAAAGCCTTTGATGAAGCCCGCACCGCTGCGCAAGGCAAGGGCAAAGGCTTGGTGATTATTGTGAGCGGCGGCAAATTGTCGGCGCAAAGCCCGGGCTCGCGCTTGGGCGGCTGGCTGCATCACGACATCGGGCTAGAACCTGTGGACAGCAGCATGAAAGAAGGCTCGCACGGCATGCCGATTTCGTTTGAATACATTAAAGAGAAAAATCCCGATTGGTTGTTTGTGCTAGACCGCACCGCCGCCATTGGCGAAGAAGGCAAAGCTGCGCAAGATGTGTTGAACAACCCCATCGTGGCAGAAAGCACCGCATGGAAAAAAGGGCAGGTGGTGTATTTGGACAGCAGCGCTTATCTTGCCGCAGGCGGCGCGCAACAATTGAAAACCATTGCCACGCAAGCTGCCGAAGCGTTTAAAAAAGCCAAATAGCATTAAGGCAGCCTGAAAAAAGGATTGCTGTGGGTTGAATGGTTGGAGCGATGCCAACCGCAATCCGCAGCGGAGAACCTTTTTCAGGCTGCCTTTTAGTGCGTCGCAAAAGTATTTCTTACAAAAGGCAGCCTGAAAACCCCATGCAACGTTTATTCCCACTACTGCTTGCCCTGTTGGCATCCATTGCCTTCGCCCAAGCGTCCAAAAATAAAGCCATGCCCAAAGACAACCTACCCACCGCTATTTTGATTGACGAAAGCCCCATCGCCGCAGACGGCGGCAGTATGCTGCTGCAAACCCAAACCGCATCAGGCGCAAAACGCAGCTATCTGCGCCACCGCAGCCTAGAAGCGCAAGGCACGCCTGCTTACAACCGCCTAAGCGACGACAGCGGGCACAGGCTCAGCGCCGCCGAAAAAGCCGCGCTGTTTGCCCGCCTGCGCGAACTGCGCGCCACGCTGGATAACGACGGCAAGCGTTATTTAGATGATTTTTTAGACGAAACGCCGAAGTAACGCCAATGCCACCGTTCACCCTGCTTTGCACCATTCGTTTCACCAACAAGGTTTTAGCTCCGCTGAACTTCGTTTCAGGCTGCCGCCGATTGATTACGCCGCCACTTGCTATCGCCCGCATTTTGTTGCCGACCATTTGGACGAATATTCAGGCGAATATTTGGGTGTGGAGTTTATTCGCGGCGAAGCGTCTGCTGCTAACCAAGACATAGCAGTTGAAGTGAAGCCGTTGTTTGATGTGGATTATTCGCCACTGTTGCAGCGTGGGGCGGTGTTCGCGATTATGGAAGGGGGCAAATGCGTGGGCACAGGGCGCGTGGACAAAGTGCGTTTTCAGGCTGCCGTTTAGCGCGCCATCGCGTTCGCATAAAATTGTTCACAAGATTGTTGACAAGATTGTTGACAAGATTGTTCATGGCAAAGCCGCCGCGCCCTTGTTCCCATATCATCAAGCCATATAGGCAGCCTGAAAACCAGAAACCCAAACTCAAACTCAAAATGACTCCCAAAATTCTTTATATTCTCTCCTTGCTCCTTGTTGTTGTGTTGTTTGTTGCCAGCCTGTCTGTTGGGGTGGCGAATTTTCATTGGGCGGATTTGCTTTCAGGCAGCCTGAACGACAGCAGCCACTTGCTCATTATCAGCCGCCTGCCGCGCACCTTTGCCATTGTGTTGGTGGGCGCGTCTATGGCGGTGGCGGGCACGATTATGCAAATTTTGTTGAAAAACCGCTTTGTTGAGCCGTCTATGGTGGGCGCGAGCCAATCGGCGGCGCTGGGCTTGCTGCTGATGGCGTTGTTTGCGCCTTCTGCCGCGTTGTTGCTGAAAATGAGCGTTGCGGCGGTTGCTGCGTTGTTGGGGATGCTGGCGTTTATGGCGTTGTCGCGCCGCTTGCCGCCATCGGCGCAATTGCTGGTGCCTTTGGTGGGCATTATTTTTGGTGGTGTGATTGATGCGGTGGCAACGTTTATTGCGTATGAAACCGAGATGTTGCAGATGCTGAATGTGTGGCAAAGCGGCGATTTTTCGGGCGTGTTGCTGGGGCGCTATGAGCTATTGTGGGCAACGGGCGCATTGGCTCTGTTTGCCTACATCATCGCCGATCAGCTCACGATTATTGGTTTGGGCGATAGCGTGGCGGCGAATTTGGGGCTTAACCGCGATGCGGTGCTGTGGGCAGGGCTGCTGATTGTGGCGCTGATTATGGCTTTGGTGGTGGTTACGGTGGGCAATATTCCGTTTATCGGCTTGGTGGTGCCCAATATTGCCAGCCGCTTGCTGGGGGATAAACTGCGCGCCAGCTTGCCTGCGGTGGCGTTGCTGGGCGCGGTGTTGGTGCTGGTGTGCGATTTGATTGGGCGGATGATTGTGTTTCCGTTTGAAATTCCCGTGGCAACGGTGTTTGGCGTGGTGGGCACGGTGTTGTTTTTGCTGTTACTGCGCGCGCCGCAGCGTGGTTAGCGTTTTATAGACAGCCTGAAAATTAGGCTAGCGTTTTTGTTTCATCATCTCAAACCAACCCGCGCCATTTGGGCGCATAGATGCTTAGTTATGTCTCAATCCACAAAAATTATTCTGATTTTATCCGCCACGCTGATTGCTTCTGCCGCGCTGTTTTTAACTTGGCAGGCGCAAGGCTTGTGGGAATTTGTGTTGCAATTGCGCGGCAAAAAGCTGGCGGCTTTGCTGCTGGTGGCTTACGCCGTGGGCGTATCCACCTTGCTGTTTCAAACGATTACCAACAATCCGATTCTCACGCCGTCTATCTTGGGCTTTGATTCGCTGTATATCTTTTTGCAAACGGCGCTGGTTGCCACGCTCGGCGGGCTGGGGTACGCGCAAATTGAGCCCTTGGGCAAGTTTTCTTTGGAATTGGGTGCGATGCTGGGCGGCTCGCTGCTGCTGTTTAGCCTGTTGCTCAAACAAAGCGGGCGCGATTTGGCGCGGATGATTTTAATCGGCGTGGTGTTTGGTGTGCTGTTTCGCAGCTTGTCTAGCTTGCTGCAACGGCTGATTGATCCCGAAGAATTTGCCGTGGCGCAATCGGCAACCTTTGCCAGCTTCAATAGCGTGAACACGCAAATGCTGGCGTATAGCAGCGTGTTGATGCTGATTAGCGTGCCGTTTTTATGGCGCGAGCGTTATCGCTTGGATGTGCATTTGCTTGGGCGCGATCAAGTCATCAATTTGGGCATTCATTATCAGCGCCACACGCTGTGGATTTTGTTTTGGATTGCGCTGTTGGTGGCTTCTGCCACGGCAACGGTGGGCGTGGTGAGTTTTTTTGGGCTGCTGGTGTGCGCGCTCACTAATGCGTTTTCAGGCAGCCTGAAACACAGCATTCGCTTGCCGATTGCGTTTTTAACCGCGGCGATTATGCTGGTGTTGGGGCAGGCGGTGTTTGAACACTTGCTGGGCATGAAGGCGGTGTTGAGCGTGGTGATTGAATTTGCGGGCGGCTTGGTGTTTTTGTGGCTGGTGTTGAAAAAGGGCAAGGCAGCCTGAAAACGCGCTTTCCCGTTCCATTGTTTATTTTCTGCACGGTGCATCCCTGCTTGGCTGGGTGCGCTGGATGATTTTGGTAGCCTAATATGATTAAGATTGAAAACGTATCCCATCAAATCAACCATCAAACCATTTTGAATAATGTTTCGCTGGATATTCCGCAAGGCGGCATCACGGCGTTGATTGGCGCAAACGGCGCGGGCAAATCCACGCTGTTGTCGTTTATGGCACGTCTGCGCCCGCTGGTTTCAGGCAGCATTGCTTACAACGGGCGCGATTTGGCGAGCACGCCCACCGCCGAAGTTGCCAAGATGCTGGCGATTTTGACGCAGGAAAACAGCATCCACAGCCGCATTGCCGTGCGCGATTTGCTGCTGTTTGGGCGCTATCCTTATCACCAAGGGCAGCCCACCGCCGAAGACCAAGCGATTGTGGACAACGCGCTGGTGGAATTTCAGCTGCAAGATTTGGCGCACCGCTATTTAACCGAGCTTTCGGGCGGGCAGCGCCAACGCGCGCTGATTGCGATGGTGTTTTGCCAGTCCACCGAGTATGTGTTGCTGGATGAGCCGCTGAATAATTTGGATATGTATTACGCGCGCAACCTGATGCAATTGCTGCGTCAATTGGCGCACAGCCAGCAGCGCACGATTATTGTGGTGTTGCACGACATCAATATGGCAGCGGCTTATGCCGACCATGTGGTTGCCATGAAGCAGGGGCAGGTGTTGTTTTCAGGCTGCCCTGATGAAGTGTTTACTGTGCCGAATATTCAGGCGGCGTTTAATATGGAAGTGGATGTGTTGGATTGCAAAGGGAAAAAATTGATTGTGCATCATTTTTGATGCGACGATTTTTGATGCGATGACTGGGGAGGGATGGCAGCCTGAAAGCCGCAGATTTTAACGAGGTTAAAAGTAGATTGCCGAGAAAAAACCGTTTGGTGGAAACGCCAAACGGTTTTGGTTTTTTCAGGCTGCCTTTGGGGGATTGGAAACCGCGTGCGTCGCTTGGGCGACACACCCTACAATGCAGGCTACGCTTGCTTTCTGTGTCCGATAGGTTTTCAGGCACTTACATTCGCCTCCCAAGTGCAACACTTTCTAAAAACAAGAAGGTCAGT
>CAUQQW010000052.1:0-15875 GCA_963520365.1 uncultured Kingella sp. | reverse complement strand
AAGGAAGATTCTAACTTAAGTGGAATTTCCTGAGTTATCTAGGACAGCCCCTTTTTATTTTAATTCACTATATATGCGAAAGGCAGCCTGAAAGCCGACAAAACCGCTGCTCAGAGCCGTTTGAACGGCGGCAGGCAGGCGAGCATTTGCTGTCCGTAGCGTTGGGTGGTGATGCGGTTGTCTAGGATGGTGATGCGCCCGTAGTCGCTTTCGGTGCGAATCAGCCGCCCAACGGCTTGCACCAGTTTGATGCTGGCTTCGGGTACGGTGATTTCCATAAAGGGTCGCCCGCCGCGTTTTTCTATCCAGCGGCTTTGGGTTTTTTCTATGGGGTTGTCGGGCATGGAAAAGGGCAGTTTGATGATGATAACGTGCACGCAGGCTTCGTGCGGCAAATCCAGCCCTTCGGCAAAGCTGTCTAGCCCGAAGATGATGCTGGGCTTGCCATCGGCTAGGTTTTGGCGGTGTTGGGCGAGCAGCTTGGATTTGGATTGCTCGCCTTGGATGAGAAGATGCGGCAGGTAGTTTTCAGGCAGCCTGAAAGCGACTTCTTGCATTTGCTTGCGCGAGGTAAATAACACCAGCGTGCCGATGGGGGCGGTGTCGCTGATGAGCTTGGGCAGCCATTCGATGACTTCGTTGGTATGCGCGATGGGGTCTTTGGGGCTGGCGATGATGGGGGGCAGGTATAGCTCGCCTTGTTCGGCGAAGTTAAACGGGCTTTTGAGGGCTAGGGTGGTGGTTTGCGGCAGCCATGTGAGCCCTGTTTGGTTGAGCAGCAGCTTGAAGTTGCCAAGGCTTTGCAGGGTGGCGGAGGTGAGAATTGCGCCTGCTGCGCGTTTGAACAGTTTGTTGGCGAGCATGGTGGCGGCGGTGATGGGGCTGGCGTGGAATGTCCAGTCTATTTTGTCGCTTTGCGGGTGGCTTATCCATTTGGCGAGCGGCTCTTTGTCTTCGCTGTTGGCGGTGGCAATAAGCTGCCACACGGCGGCGATTTGCTCGGTACGGGCAACGAATAGCCCGAATTCGGTGCTGATGCGGTCTATTTGGCTGCTGTCTTGGTCTTTGTCGCGGCGGGCGGCGGCAAGGGCATCGGCAAGCTGGCTCACGTTGTTGGCAAGGGCTTGGGCGGCGATGTGGGTGTTGTGAACAAGGTTTTCTAATTCGGGCGGGATGATGCCATCTTGCCACAGCCAAATGGTTTCGTGGTCTTGCTCGCTGCTGGCGAGTTCGGGCGCGTCCAGAAGGTGAAATTGCCATTCGTTTAGGCTGTCTAGCAGGCTGCTGGCGGCTTCGTTGGCAAGGTTGGCAAGTTCCAGCTTGTCGGTGAGCAGGGCGATTTTTTGCGTCTGCTGTGGCAGTTTTTCGGCTGTCCACATGGCGTGTAGCCAGGTGTGTTCGGCGGCAAATTGGTTCAGGGCTTTTTTTGGCAGGTGGTGGGCTTCGTCGATGCAGTAGAAGCTGTTTTCGGGTGCGGGCAGAATCACGCCGCCGCCCATGCTGATGTCGGCGAGCAATAAATCGTGGTTGGCAACGATGACATCGGTGTGTTCCAGCGTGTCGCGGGCGAGATAAAACGGGCATTCGGCGCGATTGGGGCAGGCGGATTTCAGGCAGCCGTGGCGGTCGTTGGTTACTTGTTGCCATAGGGTGTCGTCTATTTTTTCGCTCCATGTGTCGCGGTCACCGTTGAATTGGCGACTGGCAAATTGGTTCGCCATATTTTGCAGCGTGGCGATTTCTTCGGCTTTGGGCTTGTTGCTCCACAGCACGGCGGGCGGTTCTATGCCGTCTAGGCTTTGCTGGGCGTTGGTTTGGGTGAGCTGATAGAGTTTGTAGGGGCAAAGGTAGCGTCCGCGCCCTTTGGCTAGGGCGAAGCTGAGTTCCAGCCCGCTGTGGGCAACCACAAACGGCAAATCGCGCTCCACCAATTGCTCTTGCAGGGCGATGGTGGCGCTGGAAACGATTAGGCGCTTGCCGCGTGTTTGCGCCATGATGCCGCCTGCCAACAAATACGCCAGCGATTTGCCCACGCCTGTTGGCCCTTCAATCACGGCAATGCTTTCGCCTTGCCGCTCGGGCGCGTCGCCGCCTTCTTCGCGCGTGAGACTGCGGGAAAAGGCGTTGGCAATTGCGGCAATCATTTCGCGCTGGGCGGAGCGGGGGCGAAAGTGGGGCAGGTTTTCGGAGATGGCGCGGTAGTGGTCGCGGATGGCGGTTTTTTCTAGGTCGGTGAGCATGGTGGTTGGGTGGGTTTGACTGGGTTTCAGGCTGCTTGATGCGTGGCGATGACTAGGGCAGCCTGAAAACTAAAATGGAGCGGCGACGGCTTATCGCCAAATCAAATAGTGTGTGCATTCAACAAGGCTTGATGTGGGCAAGATGTCGGCAAGCTGCTGATGCGCCAATTGTTGATTAACCTTGCACCGCGTGGGCATCAATGTTCACCCTGCATACTGGGGCAGCCTGAAACAGTGCAGGGCGGGGATTAGGCGTTTCAGGCTGCCTTTTGGGTTAGGCAGCCTGAAAATGGTTTAGTGGTATCCTAAAAAGTATGCTGATTGGATTATTGTTAATGACAAGCAGTATAGATTAAAAATTCTGAAACCTGTTCCTTCCCCCGCCAGCGGGAGAGGGAACAACAGTACAGCATAATTTTTAGGACACTTCCGATGGTTTTAATGGTTGGATGATTGTAATAAGGGTAGAACAACATTGCAGCAATCAGGCAGCCTGAAAACAGATTAGTGCATTCCACAACGTTTTCAGGCTGCCTACGCGCATTTGCCTTACTTCCCTTTTGGAATCGGGTCTTTGCCGCCCCTGTTAAAAATCAGCGCATTGGGCTGTTCTTTCAGCGTGCGGATAACGGGCTGGGCGGATTGCAAGGTGCGGTCTATGCTTTGCAGCGTGGTTTGCACGTCTTGGTACACGGGCGATTGCGGCGACACGCCTTGCAGCGTTTGGCGCAGCTCGCGCAGGGTTTGGTTTAGCTCGGCGGGCAGGCTTTGCGTGCTGTTTTGCCCGATGAGTTTGTTTGCCGATGCCAACATGGTTTGCGCGGATTTCAGCGTGCCGCGCAGCTCTTTCAGGCTGCCGTTAAGCTCGCCCACGGTTTTGTCCAACGGCAGGGCGTTGAATTTATCCAGCAGCTTGGCGACTTGGTTTTGCAAATCGTCCAAGCCGCCGCCGCGCGTGCCAATCACCACATCGCCGCCGTATTCGCTGTGCGGTTTGAGCGCTGGCGTGCTGCTGGGGCTGTCGTTGAGCTCCACAAGCTTGCTGCCGAGCACCAAATTATTGCTGCCCAAGCTGGCGGTTAAGCCCTTATCTAAGGCAGCCTGAAAAGTGCTTTGCCAGTATGCTTTGCTTTGGGGCGTGTCGCCGTGCTGTTCAATTCGGTCGGGGTCTATGCGCAGGCGCACGGGGATGTAGCCGTGTTCAAACAATTTCGCGCTGTCGCCCGCTTGAAAATACGGCACAGCGGCAACGTTGCCAATTCTGATGCCTTTGTAAATCACAGGCGCGCCCACATCCAAGCCGCGCACGGAGCTATTGAAAAAGGCGACGTAATACAAGGTGCGCTCGTTGGGCTGGTTTTCAATTTCGGCGCGGTCGTTATGGATTTGGAAGGTGGTGCCGCTGCTCACTTGGTTGGCAGAAGGGGGCGAATCAAACGCAATCGCGCCCGACAAAATCGCCGAAAGCGGCGCGCTGTCCACTTTAATTCCGCCACCATCTAGCCGCACATCTATGCCACTATCCAGCCAAAAATGGCTGCCCGAGTTCACTAGGCTTTCGTTGGGGCTTTGGATGAAAATGCTGTATTGCACCGATTGCGTTTTCGGGTCAAATTTCGCACTTTCCACCGTGCCCACGGTGTGATTTTCATACATCACGGGGCTGCCCGCGCCTATCATTTTGCGGTTTTTGCCCGTGAGCGTGAGGCGCAAGCCCGTTTGCCCAGCGGCGGAAAGCGGCGGCAGGTCGGATACTTTAAATTCGTGTTCCACTTCGCTTTGCGGGCTGCCCGCGCTAAACGCGATGTATGAACCCGAAAGCAGCGTGCCCAGCCCTGTTACGCCGTTTTGGTCTATGCGCGGTTTCACCACCCAAAATTGCGTGTCTTTTCGCATCAGGTGTGCGCCGTCTTTGTCAATTTTGGCGGTAAGCTCCACGCCTTTTTGGTCGGGTTGCAAGCGAATATTGACCACGCGCCCCACTTCCACATTCAGCATCCGAATGGTGGTGGTGTTCACTTCAATGCCATCGGCGTTGTCCATATACAGCTTGATTTCTATGCCGCGCGAGCGAAAGCTGTCTATCAACAGATAGCCGCCCACAATGGCGGCGGCAAGCGGAATCAACCAAACAGTAGAAACCAGCGTTTTGCTGGGGCGAACTTTGGCGGTGTGTGGGTGGGGCGTGTGTGCAGTCATAAAATTAGCAAGATAAATAAATGGCAGCCTGAAAAGATAGGCAGCCTGAAAAAGGCGTTAGTTTACCGCAAAATGGCTAAATTTTCAGGCTGCCTCATCATGCGCGGCATCAATCTCGCGTATAATTCGCGCTTTCTCCAACCCCTTGTCTGAACGAAAGATTGAGACCATGTCTGTTGTTACTGCTTTTCGCGGCGAAACCGCGCTTTCTGCTTTCCGCATCAACAAATTGCTGCAAAAAGCCCAATCGCTCGGGCTGCCTGAAAACGCTATTGCAAGCGAATATTGGTATTTTGTGGCATCGGATGCGCCGCTATCAGATGCGGATGCGTTGCAATTAAAGGCTTTGCTCTCTGCTGAACGGGTGAACACCCCAGAAGCGGCGCAAAGCCTTTTTTTAATCACCCCGCGCATCGGCACGATTTCGCCGTGGTCGTCCAAAGCCACCAACATCGCGCACAACTGCGGTTTGGCGCACATTGAGCGCATAGAGCGCGGCATGGCGGTGCATCTTTCAGGCAGCCTGAAAACGGATGAACGCGCCGCATGGGCAACCTTGTTGCACGATAGAATGATCGAAAGCGTGCTGCCCAGTTTTCAGGCTGCCGAGCAACTCTTTGCGCAACACGATAACCCATCATGCGCCAGCGTGGATATTTTAGGCGGTGGCAAAGACGCGTTGCTCGCCGCAAACGCCGAGATGGGCTTGGCACTTTCGCCCGACGAAGTGGACTATCTGCTGGAAAACTATCGCGCGTTGAACCGCAATCCAACAGACGTAGAACTGATGATGTTCGCCCAAGCCAACAGCGAGCATTGTCGGCACAAAATTTTCAACGCCGATTTTGTGCTCAACGGCGAAAAGCAAGAAAAATCGCTGTTTCGCCTGATACGCGACACCCACGAAGCCAGCCCCAGCGGCACAATTGTCGCCTATAAAGACAATTCGTCCATCATCGAAGGCGCGGAAATTGCACGGTTCTACCCCAGCGCAGCGCGCAACCAAGCCTACGATTTCCACAGCGAAAACACGCATATTTTGATGAAAGTGGAAACGCACAACCACCCCACCGCCATCGCCCCCTTTGCAGGCGCGGCAACAGGCGCGGGTGGCGAAATCCGCGATGAAGGCGCAACAGGGCGCGGCGCACGCCCCAAAGCAGGGCTGACAGGCTACACCGTTTCCAATCTGCAAATTCCCGATTTCAGGCTGCCTTGGGAGCGCGATTATGGCAAGCCCGAGCGCATTGCTTCCGCGCTGGACATTATGATTGAAGCCCCCATCGGCGGCGCGGCGTTTAACAACGAATTTGGCCGCCCCAACTTGCTGGGCTATTTCCGCACCTTTGAGCAAACCTTTAACCAGCAAGTGTATGGCTACCACAAGCCGATTATGATTGCGGGCGGCTTGGGCAACATCCAAGCGGCGCAGTCGCACAAAAACGAAATCCCCGCAGGCGCGTTGCTGGTGCAACTGGGCGGCGCGGGGATGCTGATTGGCTTGGGCGGTGGCGCGGCTTCTTCTATGGCAACAGGCAGCAACAGCGCAGATTTGGATTTTGACTCGGTGCAACGCAGCAACCCCGAAATGGAACGCCGTGCGCAAGAAGTGATAGACCGCTGCTGGCAGCTGGGCGATGCCAATCCGATTATTTCTATTCACGATGTGGGCGCGGGCGGTTTGTCCAACGCCTTCCCCGAGCTGGTAAACGATGCTGGGCGCGGCGCGGTTTTCAGGCTGCGTGATGTGCCGCTGGAAGAACACGGCTTGTCGCCCTTGCAAATTTGGTGCAACGAATCGCAAGAGCGTTATGTGCTGGCGATTTTGCCCGATGATTTGGACACTTTCCGCGCCATTTGCGAGCGCGAGCGCTGCCCGTTTGCCGTAGTCGGCACGGCAACAGACGACGGACATTTGCGCGTGCGCGATGATTTGTTTGACAACCATCCCGTAGATTTGCCGTTAAACGTATTGCTCGGCAAACCACCCAAAACCACGCGCACGGACAACACCGTTCGGCAGCCTGTGACCACATTTGACGCGGCAAAATACGATTTGCGCGAAAGCGCCTACCGCATCCTGCGCCTGCCCGCCGTTGCCGCCAAAAATTTCCTGATTACCATCGGCGACCGCAGTGTGGGCGGCATGACGCACCGCGACCAAATGGTAGGCGCGTGGCAGACCCCCGTGGCCGACTGCGCCGTAACGCTGATGGGCTTTAACACGCATCGCGGCGAAGCCATGAGTATGGGCGAAAAACCCGCGCTCGCCCTGTTTGACGCGCCTGCATCAGGCAGAATGTGCGTTGGCGAAGCATTGACCAACATCGCGGCAACCCACATCGGCGCATTGGGCAACATCAAACTCTCCGCCAACTGGATGGCAGCCTGCGGCGTGAAGGGCGAAGACGAAAAACTTTACCGCACCGTGGATGCCGTTTCGCAACTGTGCCAATCGCTCGGCGTGAGCATCCCCGTGGGCAAAGACAGCCTGTCGATGAAAACCGTGTGGCAGGAAAACGGCGCGCAGAAATCCGTCGTGTCGCCGCTCTCCCTGATTATTTCCGCCTTCGCCCCCGTGCAGGACGTGCGCAAAACCGTTACGCCCGACATCAAACCCGTGGCGGACAGCGTGCTGCTGCTGGTGGATTTAGGCTTCGGCAAGGCGCGCATGGGCGGCTCTGCATTGAGCCAGGTGTGGAACGACTTGGGCGGCGAAAGCCCAGACATCGACGCGGACACACTGAAAGTGTTCTACGAAATCATGCAGCAGCTGGTGGCCGAAGACAAACTGTTGGCCTATCACGACCGTTCGGACGGCGGCCTGTTTGCCACGCTGGCAGAAATGGCGTTTGCCGGCCGTACAGGGCTGAACATTGATTTGGAAGAAGATTTCGCCATGGAACGGCTGGTGGAAAACCGCTGCGACCAAGACATCCTGTTCAATGAAGAACTGGGTGCGGTCATCCAAATCCGCCATGAAGATTTGCATTATGTGCAGGCATTGTTCGAGCAGCGCGAGTTCCCCGAACTGCTGTACCAAATCGGGCAGCCTGAAATCGGCAGCGGCGACCTCAAAATCGGCGAAACCGTGTTTGCATTGGCCGATTTGCAGGCTGCATGGCAGGAAACCAGCCACCAAATCCAACGCCTGCGCGACAACCCCGCCTGTGCCGACAGCGAATTTGCCCTGCTGGCAGACAATAAACGCAGCAAGCTGTTTGCCGATTTGAGCTTTGATTTGAAAGACGATATTGCCGCACCTTATCTTTCAGGCAGCCTGCAACCCAAAATCGCCGTGTTGCGCGAACAGGGCGTAAACGGTCACGTTGAAATGGCCGCCGCCTTCACCCGCGCCGGTTTCAAAGCCGTGGACGTGCACATGAGCGACCTGCTTTCGGGCCGCACCGACCTTGCCGATTTCCAAATGCTGGCTGCCTGCGGCGGATTCAGCTACGGCGACGTGCTGGGTGCGGGCGAAGGCTGGGCGAAAACCATCCTGTTCAACGACAGGCTGCGCGATATGTTCGCCGCCTTTTTCGCCCGCCCCGACACATTAAGCCTAGGCGTGTGCAACGGCTGCCAAATGATGAGCAACCTTGCCGAAATCATCCCCCATGCAAACCATTGGGCAAAATTCAAACGCAACGAATCCGAGCAGTTTGAAGCGCGGTTGAGCATGGTGTGCGTGCCAAAATCGCCATCGCTAATTTTGACCGAGATGGCAGGCAGCGCGTTGCCCGTGGTGGTGAGCCACGGCGAAGGGCGCGCCGATTTTGCCCATTTGAACGGCGCAAATGGTGCAGACGTGCCGCAAGATTTAGCCATCGCCCTGCAATATATCGACGGCACAGGCGCGGTTACCCAAGCCTATCCGCTCAACCCCAACGGCTCGCCCAACGGCATCGCAGGCATCACCACCGCCGATGGTCGCGTAACCATTATGATGCCGCACCCCGAGCGCACCTTCCGCACCGCGCAAATGAGCTGGCAGCCTGAAAGCTGGAAGGACAGCGAATTAGCGGGCTGGTATCGCTTGTTTGCGGGGGCGCGTAAGGCATTGGGTTAATACCGAGCTTGCCGCAATAAAGGCAGCCTGAAATGTGGTTCAACGCAGTTTAAAAACATCGTTTCAACCGCTTTCAGGCTGCCTTTGTTTATTGTTTATGCTAACAAGATGGCGCAGCACGATTTGCGGATTACAGATTGCAGACAGTGCCGCACAGATACGCAAACGCAACCTAATAATAGGCAGCCTGAAAGCCCAATATTCTGAAACCTTCGGCTTTCAGGCTGCCTATATGAGCAAGCCTTGTAAACAAAATAGCACGGCATAACGATGTGTAAACACCCCATCCACCCGCAACAAAAGATAGCCTGAAAACGGTTTTATCCCTTTTCAGGCTGCCTTTTTATTCAATTCAATGCGCCAACGGTTGAAGTTTAGCGCACCCAAAGCGTGGGTATGGCGGCGCAACGCCATGCAACGGCTGAATAAACAGCGGCAGCCTGAAAAGGGCTAAGACGTTTTAGCTTCCCTTTTCAGGCTGCCTTAAACTGTCTCGCCTGTCAAAACACATATAGCGTGCCAGATTGATAATCAAATGGGTGGTTGGCGTATAGGGAAGCAGTTTGCATGGCATCTGTGATATAGGTTAAAGGGTTGTGCGCGGTTTGCTGTTGTGCGGCAACACCGTATCGCCAGCCGCACGGCAGATAGCCGAGATTTAAAATTCGCAGCAAATTGCGGTTGAAATCCATGACCATTTTGCGGTTCAACTGCGCTAAAACGTATTCTTGAAATGTGCGAATAACAATCGGCATCGCGGTGTGTTCCAAAATTTCTTCGTCCAGACCTTGTTCCACCCATTTTGCTGCCCGATCCGCCACAATCGTCTGCCAAATTTTGCGTATTGCCATTGCTGATGGATTGATGATGTCGCCGTTTCGCGAATATTTATCGGCAAATGCCAGCATTTCGTTGAACACGTCAATATCAATATTGATCCATGCATCGGCTTTCATCAGTGCGGTCATTTGGGTTTTGTTTGCAACTCGTTCCACCGCAAATGGCGCAAACAGATGCTGCGTTTCATCAGACGGCTTGCCGATTTGGCTAAACCAGTTGCCGATATGCAGCTCGGCTTGGAATGCCTGCGTGGCGGTTTTCATATCAAATTTCATCATTTTTCCTTGTGTAAGGCAGCCTGAAACGGCTTATTTACGTTTTAGATTCGTTGCAACGCACTTCGCCCATTTTAGCCATGCCAAATTTCGTTTCAGGCTGCTTCTAACTGCTTGATTAACCCGCATCCACAGCAACCCCTGCACCACACTAACAACCTTCCCCCGCTTAACCATAACAAAGAATTCTAAACAAATTTTTACACAAATGCCATAATATCATCAACCCAGTTGAGCCATTCGCGCTACGGTTTATACGTCTCACCGCCCACCAAAAAGCGGGGCGCATAACCACACCGCAATGGCTTAACACAGCACCCCCGTTACACAGGAGACTCACCATGAACGATTGGCATCAAACTCTAAGCTCAGGCACGCTGCTGCTGATTGCCGCCGCAGCCATCGCCTTAATTTTATTGATGATTATCCGCTGGCGCGTCCACGCGCTGCTCACGCTCACGGTGGTCAGCCTGCTCACCGCGTTGGCAACAGGCATCCCCGCGCAAGCCATTGTGAACGATGTCTTGCTGAAAAACTTGGGCGGCACGCTGGGCGGCGTGGCGATTTTGGTGAGCTTGGGCGCAATGCTAGGGCGGCTGGTGGAAACATCGGGCGGGGCGCAATCGCTTGCCGATGCCATGATTCGCACCTTTGGCGAAAAACGCGCTCCGTTTGCGCTGGGCGTGGCATCGCTGCTGTTTGGCTTCCCTATCTTCTTTGACGCAGGCTTGGTGGTGATGCTGCCCATCGTGTTTGCCGTGGCGCGGCGCATGAAAGCCACCGTGCTGGCGTATGCCTTGCCGTCTATCGGCGCGTTTTCCGTGATGCACGTTTTCCTGCCGCCGCACCCCGGCCCGATTACCGCCGCCGAGTTATACGGCGCAAATTTGGGCTATATTTTGATTTTGGGCATCCCCATCGCCGTGCTCACATGGCTGATTAGCGGCTACGCATGGGGCTTGGCGGCAGACAAAATGTTCCCCATCAGCGTGCCCGATTTAATCGCAGGCGGCAAACAAGATGACGGCCAGCCGCAAGCCCCAGCCAGCGCGGGCTTAGTGGTTGCGCTGATGATGATTCCCATGCTGTTGATTTTCTTGAACACAGGCTTGCACATGGCCAGCGCATCGGGCTGGGTGGATGGCAAATCGCCCACCGTGCAATTCTTGCGCATGGTCGGCAGCACGCCAGTTGCCTTGCTGATTTCGGTGTTGGCGGCGATGTATTTTCTCGGCACCAAACGCGGCATGAACGGCAGCGCGTTGGAAAAAACGCTGGACAGCACGCTCGGGCCGGTTTGCTCCGTTATCCTGATTACAGGCGCGGGCGGGATGTTCGGCGGCGTGTTACGCGCATCAGGCATTGGCGACGCGCTCAAAGACAGCATGGCGCATCTGGGCGTGCCCGTGTTGCTCGGCTGCTTTTTGGTGGCGTTGGCATTGCGCATCGCCCAAGGCTCGGCAACCGTTGCCCTAACCACCGCCGCTGGCTTGATGGCAAACGCCGTTGCCGCCGCAGGCTACAACGAATGGCAACTGGCAGGCGTGGTGCTGGCCACCGCCGCAGGTTCAGTCGCCGCCAGCCATGTGAACGATTCAGGCTTCTGGCTGGTGGGGCGGCTGCTCAATTTAGACGTGTCCACTACGCTGAAAACATGGACAGTCAATCAAACCCTGATTGCGCTGATTGGCTTTGCGCTCTCGGCGGGTGCAGTGGCTCTGTTGGGCTGATTGCTGGCGGGGCAGTTTTCAGGCTGCCTCAATCGCCCTCACGTCATACAAAAAAGGAAACGCACTATGACCCAGCACTACATCATCATGGGCATCTGCGGCTGCGGCAAAACCACCGTTGCCGAAGCCATGCAACAGCAGTTGCATTGCCCCTTTGCCGAAGGCGACGATTTTCACACCCAAGCCAACCGCGACAAAATGGGCGCAGGCATTCCACTCAACGACGACGACCGCCGCCCGTGGCTGGAGAGGCTGCGCGACTGGATGAGCGAGCAAGCGCAACACGGCGCACGCCATACCATCGTTACCTGCTCCGCGCTCAAACGCAGCTACCGCGATATTCTGCGGCAAGCGCAGGGCAAAGTGCATTTTGTGCATTTATCGCCGCCCATTGAAGCCAACCGCCAGCGCATGGAATCGCGGCAAGGGCACTACATGAAAGCGGGCATGATTCAATCCCAGCTAGACACCTTGCAGCCGCTCGCCGCCAACGAGCAAGGCGTGGTGATTACCAGCACAGGCAAGCCCGATGAAGTGATGGTGGACGTGATGCGCTATGTGAACGCGCAAACGTGATAAAGATTAGGCAGCCTGAAACGAAGTTCAGCGTAGCAAAAACCATTTGCCAGCGCACGGCTTGCAAGCAAGCCGTAGAAAGCGCGAAACCCATTTCAGGCTGCCAACCATCCCGCCCGCGCTCAAACATTTCAGGCTGCCTATTGCATCAACCAACAGGCAGCCTGAAACCCAAAATGGAGCGGCGACGGCTCGTCGCCAAATACCAACCCCATTCCACAACCGCCATCAACACAAAAGCAGCCTGAAAACAAGTAAAGCCAAGTAGGGTGTGTGGCTCTGCCACGCACTGCCTAGCAACGCTCAAAGTTTCAGGCTGCCTATTCATCACAACAATAAGCAGCCTGAACCCCATCTCATCCCTTTTCAGGCTGCCCTATCAGCATAAAACATTACCACAATGCGCCAATGGCAAACATTCAGCGCACTCAGCGTGGGTATGGCGGCGCAACGCCATGCAACGGCGGGATAAACAGAGGCAGCCTGAAAAGGGATAAACCGTTTTAGCTTCGCAATTCCGTTTTGCTTTTCAGGCTGCCTTACGCATCAGCGCTTAATCGCCAACACCAACACCCCCGCCGCCACCAGCGCAATCCCCAGCCAAGTCTGCCCATTCGGTCGCTCGCCCAAAAACACCACCGCAAACACCGCCACCAGCACCACGCTCAACTTATCAATCGGCGCAACCTGCGAAGCATCGCCCATTTGCAACGCCTTAAAATACGCCAGCCAAGAAGCTCCCGTTGCCAAGCCCGACAAAATCAAAAACAGCCAATTCTTCGCCGACAAACTGCCCAGCGGCTGCCACTTTTTCGCATAAGTCAAAAACGCGCTCAACGCCGCGATAATCACCAGCGTGCGGATAAACGTCGCAAAATCTGAATCCACACCCTGCAAACCCAGTTTGGCAAAAATCGCCGTCATCGCCGCAAAAATCGCCGAAGCCAATGCCCAATAAAGCCAAGATTGCGCTGCCATGTTGCACTCCATTCATGGTTTAAAAACGCCATTTTACCGTGTTTCAGGCTGCCCATGCGCATCGCACAGCCCGCGCAAGCCAGCAAGCAAAGCGCGAAAGGCAGCCTGAAAACTGCTAAAATCGCCTTTTCGCAACCCATTCCCCCAACATCATGGCAAAACCCGACTACCCCATCACCCCCGCTATCCGCTTTCTGCGCGAGCACAACATCGCCTTTGAGCCCAAACTCTATCCCTATGTGGAACACGGCGGCACCGCCACTCCCGCGCAACATTTTGGCGTGGACGAACACGCCGTAGTCAAAACCATCGTGCTAGAAAACGATAAAAAACAAGGCTTAATCTGCATCATGCACGGCGACAAACACATCTCCACGCGCAATCTCGCCCGCGAACTGGGCATGAAACACATTGAGCCCGCCCAGCCCAACCAAGCCAACAAATGGACAGGCTATCTGGTCGGCGGCACCAGCCCATTTGGCACCAAAACCCAACTGCCCGTATTTGTAGAAGAAAGCATCTACTCGCTGCCCACCATCTACATCAACGGCGGCAAACGCGGCTTTCTCGTCGCCATCTCGCCCCAAGATTTAGCTCCGCTCAACCCCACCAGCGTTCACGTCGCCACCGAATAAGGAATCATCATGAAAACATGGAAAACCTGTCTACTCGCCGCCAGCCTAGCCGCGTTCACATTTGCCCCGCAAACCGCGCTGGCAAAAGCCCCCACCAAACAAAGCAGCAAAAAAACCAACGCCAACCAAGCCATTTACAACCAAGCCATCGCCGCCGTGCAGAAAGGCGATTACAGCGCTGCCTTCAAAATCCTAGAACCGCTCGCCAAAAAAGGCGATGCCACCGCGCAGCACAATCTCGCCGTGCTGTATCAAGACGGCTTGGGAACCAAATCCGATGCCAAGCAAGCGCTGTATTGGTATGAAAAAGCCGCCGCACAAGGCGAGCCCGAAGCGCAATTTATGGCAGGCTTGATGTATAGCGACGGCACAGGCACCGCGCAAGACTACAAAAAAGCCGCCTATTGGTACGAAAAAGCTGCCCAAAAAGGACACCCCGAAGCGCAAAACAATCTAGCCGCGCGCTACGCCACAGGCTCAGGCGTAAACAAAGATATGGCAAAAGCCAAATATTGGTATCGCAAAGCCGCCGCACAAGGCAACCAATCCGCCGCCTACACATTGCAACAGCTAGAAGCGCTGGAAAAAAGTGAGCAAAAAGGCAAAGGCAGCCTGAAAACACAAATGCTGAATGAAGCGCAAAAAGCAGCCACCAAGCAAAAATAAATTTCAGGCTGCCTATCCACACAAAGGCAGCCTGAAAACCGCAACCCGAAAACCATAGAGCAGGGCAGAGTAGGGCGCTTCATCATCGCACCCAATTTGCAACACTCATTGCAACACTTCACATATTTTCAGGCTGCCTCAATAGTTGGCATATTAAGGCAGCCTGAACACGCAAAAAACGCATCCGTAAACAAGATGCGTTTTTGTATGGCTATTGATTACAGCGTCATCTGCGCGATGCTGCCCAAAGAACGCGCATCGCTCGCACGACTAGCCGAAGTCGCCGAACCCAACACCACAATCACAACAGGCGTTTGCCCCATTTTCGCTTGCAGCACCATAGAACGTCCCGCCTCGCGGATATAACCCGTTTTTTGCAGCGTAATATTCATTTGCCCCTCGCGCACCAAAACATTCGTATTCTTATACTGTTGCAGCTTACCGCTGCTAGTGTACGCCTGCCCATAATTAGAAGTCGTCAATTCACGAATCTTGGCATAATTGCTCGCCGCCTGAACCATCTTGCCCAATTCCAACGCCGTTGAAACATTGCGCGGATCTAAACCAGTCGGCTCATAAAAACGGCTATTTACCATCCCCAAGCTGCGCGCCTTATTATTCATCGCCGCCACAAACGCAGGCATACCACCAGGATAAGTCCGCGCCAGCGCATGAATCGCACGATTTTCACTACTCATCAAGCCCAAGTGCAACAATTGCGCCCGCGTCAGCGTCGTACCCACCGACAAACGGCTGCTGGTGCCTTTCAAGCGATCAATTTCCGCCTCAGTAATCGTAATCTGCTCATTCATATCTAAATGCGCATCCAGCAACACCATCGCCGACATCAATTTAGAAATAGAAGCAATTGAACGCACGCTGCTCATATTTTTTTGATACAAAATCTGCCCCGTTTTTGCATTCATAATCAAAGCAGATTGCGCTTTCAACATAGGACCCGCTTGCGCCGCCTGATATTGAATCGTGTTGGTATCAACCGCACGAGTAGGCGCAGCATTAAAATTGGCAGAAGGCTGCATATAAGCAGCAAGCGGATCAGGTTCCAGCGTTTGCACAGGCGCGCCATTTTGAGCTACTTGTTGCGTGGCAAATTTTTGTTCTAAAAATTGCCCCAAAACATCTTCATCATCAACAGCATAAGCATTGTTCATCAAACCAAAGCTCAATAACGAAGCGACACAAATAGTCTTGCCAAATTTTAAAATTGCCATAAGATTTTGTATTCCAAAAAGATTTAAATGTGGTGAATTAAAAAGAAATGAGGTGATGCGCTAGCTATTTGGCTGCCACGCGAAAACAAGTAGCTAATATATCATTATTACGCAATGAGTTAAAGTATTTTTTGCGAAAATTTTGTGCAACAACTACAAATTTTAGAAATATCAATAAGTTCCAATAATATATATTATGTTAAATATTTTATTTGGAATCCATCTTTACATTTTTCTTACGCAATTTTGCCCTGCTAAAATCATTTGCAAGCTATCTTTTTGCAAGAAAATTTTGTAAAATCTAGGTACTTGGCAACAAATTGCGTCAATTTCTTTTTATCTTGTCGCAAATACAAAAAAAGCCAATTTTTTACATTTTCTTAGGGGCTGTCCTAGATAACTAGGATAAATTACTTCTTACCAATTGTTTTAAAA
>CAUQQW010000051.1:0-15895 GCA_963520365.1 uncultured Kingella sp. | reverse complement strand
GAGCCCCGGATTGTGATTCCGGTTGTCGTGGGTTCGAGCCCCATCAGCCACCCCATTCATTCAAACGACCAAACCGCATTGTTTAATGCGGTTTTTTGTTATGTTCGTTTTATTTATTAAAGTAACCATCGCTGGCGGTTTAGGGTTTTCAGGCTGCCTGAAAGGATGATTTATGTTGACTTCGCGCCATTGTGATTTGTTTAACCGTCCGTTTTTCCAATTTGCGCAGTTGAAAAAATACGCGCCCGAAACGATTGAGCCGCTCAAAGCGGATTACAAGGCGGCGTGGCAGGATTGGCGCAGCGTGATTGAGCAAGTGGCAGCGCGCTTGGCGCTTGAAAATCCGCAGTTTGCGCCGCCGCATATTGAGCGTTGGTGCAATGGTTGGCAGGTGCGGGCGCATTTTTTTGCGTTTTTTAAATATGCCCAGCATGCCAACGATGCGGCGATTTTGTCTGTGTTGCTTAACCGCCGCCGTTTAACCGTGTCGCTGGATTGGCATTGCTACAAGGCTGACCGCTCCACTATTGCGCTGCCGCAGTATAACCAATGGTTGGATGGCTTGGATGTGCAGGCGTTTGGCGAATTTGATGTATGGCATGGCAGCGAGGATGAGTATGCGGATTATGCGCCGCTCAATCGGCAGCCTGAAAATGCGTTGGCGTTGCGCGATGCGGATGATTTCTTTTGCATCGGACGACACGTTGGGCGCGATGATTTGGATGGCACGGATAGCGTGGATTGGATTGCGGCGCAGGTGCAATCGTTGCTGCCGTTGTATGAGCGGTGTTTTGAATAAGCGTTTTCAGGCTGCCTTGGGGGATTAAGGGCAGCCTGAAAATGTAATGATTGCTTTGCTGGTTGCGTGTTTTAGCTTTGCTGAAACTCGCTTCGCTCATTTTTCAGGCTGCCTCAATTTGCAATGTTGAGGCAGCCTGAAACACAAAAAGCGTTATAATCCAACCCATTATTCACACCAACATCAAGGAATAAACCATGCCGCAATCTCCTCACATTCTCTGCCGTGAACTGTCGCTGTTGGCGTTTAACCGCCGTGTGCTGGCGCAAGCGCAAGACCCGCGCGTGCCCTTGCTGGAACGGCTGCGTTTTTTGTGCATTGTGTCGTCTAATTTGGACGAATTTTTTGAAGTGCGCATGGCGTATTTGCGCCGCGAGCAACGCGCCAACCCCACGCAAGTGTTCCAATCGGGGCAAACGCCCAGCGAAACCATTGCGCTGGTGGCGCAAGAAGCGCACAAGATTATTGAAGAGCAATATCAAATATTTAACCAAGAATTGCTGCCCGCGCTTGCCGAAGAAAACATTATGTTCTACCGCCGCAAGCAGTGGACGAGCGCGCAGCGTGAATGGATTGAAGATTATTTCAACCGCGAGCTGCTGCCGATTCTCACGCCGATTGGCTTGGACGCATCGCATCCTTTCCCGCGCCCGCTGAACAAATCGTTGAATTTTGTGGTGGAATTGGACGGCAAGGATGCGTTCGGGCGCGCTTCGGGCATGGCAATCGTGCAAGCGCCGCGCATTTTGCCCCGCGCAATTCGGCTGCCTGAAAGCATTTGCGATGGCAAAGATGGCTTTGTGTTTTTGTCGTCCATCGTGCATGAGTATGTGTATAAGCTGTTTCGCGGCATGACGGTGAAAGGCTGCCACCAATTTCGCCTAACGCGCGATAGCGATTTGACGGTGGAAAACGATGATTTGAGCAATCTGCGCACGGCGATTCAAAACGAATTGCGCGATCGCGATTTTGGCGACGGCGTGCGGCTGGAAATCGCTGACCAATGCCCTGATTACATTAGCCAATTTTTGCTGGAACAATTTAAGCTCACGCGCGATGAGTTGTATCAGGTGGAAGGCCCTGTGAATTTGGTGCGGCTGATGTCGGTGCCTGACATGGTGAACCGCCCCGATTTGAAGTTTGCGCCGTTTACGCCGCAATATCCACGCGCGTTGCGCAAAGCCACTTCGCTGCTGGACGAAATCGCCAAGGGCGATATTTTGCTGCATCATCCGTATCAATCGTTTGAGCCGATTGTGAAATTTATCCGCGATGCCGCGCACGACCCCGATGTGGTGGCGATTAAAATGACGATTTACCGCACGGGCAGCCATTCGGAGCTGGCGCGCGCCTTGATGGCGGCGGCGTTGGCGGGCAAGCAAGTAACCGTGGTGGTGGAATTGATGGCGCGGTTTGACGAAGCGAACAACGTTTCGTGGGCAACCAAATTGGAAGACGCGGGCGCGCACGTTGTTTACGGCGTGTTCGGCTACAAAGTCCACGCCAAAATGGCACTGGTGATTCGCCGCGAACAAGGCAGCCTGAAAACCTATGCGCATCTGGGCACGGGCAATTATCACCAAGGCACATCGCGCATTTACACCGATTTTGGCTTGCTCACCGCCAACCCCGCCATCACACGCGACATCAACACATTGTTTATGGAAATCACAGGCTTGGGGCAGGCGAACAAGCTGAAAAAAATCTACCAAAGCCCGTTCACGCTGCACAAAATGATTATGGACAGCATCGTGCGCGAAACCGAAAACGCGAAAAACGGCAAGCCTGCGCGGATTATCGCCAAGCTCAATTCGCTGATTGAGCCGCAAGTGATTGAGGCGTTGTATGCCGCCAGCGCGGCGGGGGTGCAGATTGATTTGATTGTGCGCGGGATGTGCGCCCTACGCCCGCAAGTGGCGGGATTGTCGGAGAATATTCGTGTGCGCTCTATTATTGGGCGGCTGCTGGAACACGCGCGGGTTTATTATTTTTACAACGATGGCGTGGAAAACGTGTTTATTTCCAGCGCGGATTGGATGGGGCGCAACTTTTTCAGCCGCATTGAAACCTGCACGCCGATTGAGCAGCCCGCGCTTAAACAGCGCGTGATAGAAGAAGGCTTGCTGCTGGCGTTGCGCGACAATGTGAAAGCGTGGCAAATGCACGGTGATGGCAGCTACACGCGGATTGTGGCGGATGGGGATGAAGCGGGGATACAGGAGACGCTGTTGGCCCGTTATACCGAATAATCTATACCGAATAATCCCAAAACCATTTTCAGGCTGCCTTTTTGCACCATAAGGCAGCCTGAAAACTATCGCGTATAATCGCGCCTTTCATCCACATCATTTAAAAAGGAAAAAAACATGGACATTTTAGACCTGCTCACCACCCGCCGTTCCAACAAAAGCCTGCGCGCGCCCGCGCCCGACGAATTGCAGTTGGACAGCATTTTGCAAGCCGCCAGCCAAGTGCCCGACCACGGCGATTTGACCCCTTGGCGCTTTGTCGTTATCCAAAGCGAAGCGGGCAAACAGCGTTTTCAGGCTGCCTTACGCGAAACCGCCATCACGCTCAATATGGGCGAAAAAACCTTGGCAAAAGCCGAGCGCGTGGGCAATTTCGCGCCCTTAACGATTGCCGTGATTGCCAGCCCCAAGGAAGGTAAACCCGAGTGGGAGCAGCACATGAGCGCCGCCTGCGCCGCCTATGCCATCCAGCTTGCCGCCCAAGCGCAAGGCTTTGACAACGTTTGGATAACAGGGCTGTGGGTGAATTCGCCCGTGTTGCAACGCGAATTTGGCTGCACCGAAAAAGAAAAAATCATCGGCTTGATTATGATTGGCACCGCGGATAAGCCCAACCCAGCCGAGCCGAAAAACACCGATGTGGAAGCGTTTACCACGCATTGGTAACCCCGTTTCAGGCTGCCTGAGTATTATTGGGCACCCTGAAAATCAATCAAACGATGGAGAAAACAATATGCCTGCATTCAAATCTCGCCTCTCAACATCTAAATCTAACACTTTACTCAGCGCTATTCTCGTCTTCTCACTCTTCTCTTCTTATTCGCTCGCCCAAGGGAAAACCGCCACGACAAACTACGAACCCAAACTCAACCCCTATCCCAAAGAACGCTACGACGTTACCGTTACCCTTATTGAAGCACCCACCAATCTGGTGGTTACCAACATTTGGGCTATTTACGAATCCAACTGCGAAATGGTAACCAACAAGTTAGCGGGGGCTTATAAGGAACTAACCAAAGAATTTGCGCTGGAATTCAAAAAGATTAAACCGAACGTTTATCATGCCACCGTGTTTGGCGACAAACTTTTGGATGAGACACGCCCAGACGGCACAGCGTGTCATTGGGAATTATCATATCTCCCAGTTCGGATGGAACCCAGTCCGAATCTGGCAGACATCCATTATTCTGGCGGCGTAGGTATCGCACCAAATCATTATGTATCCGAGGGTTATTGGAAATATGAAGGCTATATCACGCGGTATAATTTCAATGCGCCTAGTCCTGTAACTTGGCATCGCTCGGATAGTGCAGTTAGAAGCAAAGATTTGTTCGGACCCATTCCAAAGCAGCAATTAGCCACCATTCGCTTTGAATTAAGGAGAAAATAAGCATGACTACCCCTAAATTTAAATCTAACACATTACTCAGTACTATCCTCGCCCTTTCACTTCTCTCTTCTTATTCGCTTTCCCAAGGAAAATCCGCCACAACAAACTACGAACCCAAACTCAACCCCCATCCCAAAGAACGCTACGACGTTACCGTTACCCTTATTGAAGCTCCCACCAATCTGGTGGTTACCAACATTTGGGCTATTTACGAATCCAACTGCGAAATGGTAACCAACAAGTTAGCGGGGGCTTATAAGGAACTAACCAAAGAATTTGCGCTGGAATTCAAAAAGATTAAACCGAACGTTTATCATGCCACCGTGTTTGGCGACAAACTTTTGGATGAGACACGCCCAGACGGTACAGTGTGCCATTGGAAATTATTGGATATTCCCGTTCGGTTGGAACCCAGTCCAAATTTGGCAGACATCCACTATTCTAGTGGCGTTACTATTGCACCAAATTTTTATGTATCAGAAGGATATTGGAAATATGAAGGCTACATCACGCGGTACCGTTTTAATGAACCCAGTTCAGAAGGGCATAGTTCCATACCGAGCTGGCGCATGATTTTATGGAAGCGTTTTAATGAACCCAGTTCAGAAGGGCATAGTTCCTTGGGTGTAGGATGGAGCAAAGACTTGTTCGGTCCTATTCAAAGACAGCAATTAGCCACTATTCGTTTTGAATTACGGAGGAAATAATCATGATTACCCCTAAATTTAAATCTAACACATTACTCAGTACTATCCTCGCCCTTTCACTTCTCTCTTCTTATTCGCTTTCCCAAGGAAAATCCGCCACAACAAACTACGAACCCAAACTCAACCCCCATCCCAAAGAACGCTACGACGTTACCGTTACCCTTATTGAAGCTCCCACCAATCTGGTGGTTACCAACATTTGGGCTATTTACGAATCCAACTGCGAAATGGTAACCAACAAGTTAGCGGGGGCTTATAAGGAACTAACCAAAGAATTTGCGCTGGAATTCAAAAAGATTAAACCGAACGTTTATCATGCCACCGTGTTTGGCGACAAACTTTTGGATGAGACGCGCCCAGACGGCACAGTGTGCCATTGGAAATTATCAAGTGTTCCTGTTCGGTTGGAACCCAATCCGAATTTGGCGAACATCCATTATTCTAGTGGCGTAGGAATTGCACCAAATCATAATGTATCAGATGGATATTGGAAGCGTGATGGATACATTACACGGTATCGCTTCAATGAACCTAGTTCGGAAGGACATTTCTCTTTAAGTGCAGTTATTAGTAAAGATATGTTCGGTCCCATTCAAAAACAGCAATTAGCTACCATTCGTGTGGAACTACGGAGGAAATAATCATGACTACCCCTAAATTTGACCGTTTAGCCATTACCCAAGCGGTGTTATCCGAAGACGTGTACATTGACAAGAATGCCGATGGGCAATGGCAACATAGACATCGGAAAACGGCAGACAGCACAGAACTTTCCATTACTTACCCTGACGGTTCCAAAGTTTATTTTGAGGAAGTAGCCAAATTGGACAAACCCGACGGCTTCCAAGGCGTGATTTACCGCAACAAGGATACAAACGAGCTGCACGGCGTAATCCGCGGTTCGGAAATACGCGAATGGGGCAAGGACATTGTGGTTACCGACGCAATCAACATGGGATTGATGAAAGTCAACAACCAGTTTGACAGCGCGCGCGAATTCGGCAATCTCCTAATGGAGACCGCCCAAAAACAAGGAATTAAAGAGGGCATCAACGCCCCCATTTATTTAGCAGGTCATTCACTCGGCGGCACCATTGCGCAATATTTGTCGCACTACTACGGCGACAGAATCTGCCGCACCGATACTTTCAATGCTTTCGGCGCAGCAGCGCTGGGTTATAAGCACCGTGTGCCAGCCGACAGCAACGCCAACGTGTTCAATCATCGCATGTCGGGCGACATTGTTAGCAAGCTGGGTAATCATTATGGCAAGGTCATCACCTACGGCGCACCGACCAAAGAAGATGGCAATCATTCCATCAGCAATTTCACCTACCGCGGGAAAAACGGTGCTGCAAAAGACCAAACCTATGTGCTGTCCGATCCTGAACGCTGGATGCAGCATAAGGAATTCCATGTCGCACCAACAGCTGCCAAAGGTTTGCTCGGGGTGTTTAGAGCACCCATCCTTACTCATATGATTGATACGGTCAAATCTAAAATACACGGTCCCATCCCCGCGGGACGACGTGCGGATGAGATGGAAGTACCAGCTTACCGTGCAGGGCAATGCCCTTGCACGCCTGAATACAGCAAAGGGCATATCAATCTTGCTCAGGCAGAAGCCAATATCGGCTATCGGCGCAACATTCCTTGGGAGCTTCAAAAACTCTCGCCCCACACCCAAGCGCTTTATTCCCAAATCAATGAGAAAGTGCGCGACTTGTGTATTGAAAAGGGCATTTACTGGAACGATACGATAGACAAGGGTGTTGCTGAATTGACGGTGCTGGCGCTTAAAGACAAGATGCCGCGCGTGGACAAGGTTGCGCTGAGTGAACAGGGCGAAATTGAGATGTCAAGATGGGGCTCCCGCCAAACGCGGGACCAGTTTGAGCATAATTTCGTCCACATGCCCGATAAGGATTTGGGCAAGGTGCCGATAAACGAAAGCATCCAGCATATGCAGACGCAGGAGGAAATCAACGAATACGAACGCCAAATGGAACTGATGGAACAGCAGAATCGGCAAGTGCAGAGCCAGTCGCGAGGGCGGACGATGTGAAGGCATGAATAATTTTAATTTCTCTGCATCATAGGCAGCCTGAAAAGCCGCGCCATAGCGTTTTCAGGCTGCCCATAATATGCGGTTAAACCCTGCGCCAGCAGCGTAAAGCCTGCTCAATCAACCTATCCATCAGGCAGCCTGAAAACCCCTTCATGCTGCTTTCTGTGTATTGGCAACCATCCGAAATAACTACCCCATATCTAAGCCTAAACCACTATAATCCTAACAAAACCTTACACATTAAAACGAAAGCTAGCCATGTCGCTTACCTCCATCGCCGAACTGCAAACCATCATCCAAAACCACATCGCCCAACGTCCGCTGCCGTTTGCGAGCGAAACGCTGCCGCTTGCCCAAGCCGCAGGGCGCGTGTTGGCAGAAGATATTATCGCGTCTGTGTCTATTCCCAGCAGCAATGTTTCCGCGATGGATGGCTACGCGCTTGCCCAAGCCACGCCCGCGCAAAGCAGCCTGAAAATCGTTGGCGAATCTGCCGCGGGCAATGCCTTTGCAGGCAGCCTGAAAGCGGGCGAGTGCATCCGCATTATGACGGGCGCAACCGTTCCCGCTTGTTGTCGCACCGTAATCATCCAAGAAAACGTTATCCGCGATGGCGACCATATCGTGCTGCAACAAGACGCGCCCGATGCCGCCAACATCCGCTATGCAGGCGAAGAAATCCAAGCAGGGCAAACCCTTTTTGCCGCAGGACGCATCTTGCGCCACGCCGATATTATGGTGCTTGCCGCGCAAGGCATTGGCAGCATTGCCGTTCAACGCAAGCTGCGCATCGGTATCCTATCCACAGGCAACGAGCTGGTGGAAGCGGGCAACCCCATCGCCGCGCATCAGATTTACGACAGCAATCGCCCGATGCTACACAGTAAATTGCGCGATTGCCCCGTGGAGATTATTGATTTGGGCAAGCTGCCTGACAACCTAGCTGCCACCGTGCAAAAGCTGCATCAAGCCGCAGAGCAAAGCGATGTGGTGATTACATCAGGCGGTGTATCGGTGAGCGATTATGATTATCTGCGCCAAGCCGTTGCCCAAGTGGGCACGATTCATCACTACAAAGTCGCCATGAAACCGGGCAAGCCGTTTGTGTTTGGGCAGCTGGGCAGCGCGTGGTATTTTGGTTTACCGGGTAATCCCGTGTCGGGCTTTGTCGGCTTTGATTTGTTTATCCGCGCCGCGCTTTGGCAGATTGCGGGCGCAACGCCGATTCCGCAGCCTTTGCGTTTTCAGGCTGCCTTAACCCGCAACGTGAAAAAAGCCGCAGGGCGCGCCGATATTCAACGCGCCATCATCAGCCAAAACAGCGACGGCACATGGCAAGCCACGCCAACAGGTAAACAAGATTCGCACCGCATACTCGGCGTAAGCCAAGCCAATGCTTATATGATTTTGCCGCAAGAGAGCGACGACTTGGCGGCAGGGGAGTGGGTAACCGTGCAGCCGTTGCATGAAGCGTTTTTGTAAACGCGAATTTTTGCAGCATAGCCATTCGCCAACTTAGCAAACTTGTTTTCAGGCTGCCGATAGCCAATTCAATCATCAGGCAGCCTGAAAACCCAAAACACCAAAAGGCAGCCTAAAAACTGCCACCGCATAACACCATCCACAACAAAGGCAGCCTGAAAACAACAAACACCCAAGCCGCCAAACCACACTAAAGGCACACATCATGACCACCCTAATAGACCCCTACAACCGCCGTCTCACCTATCTGCGGCTTTCCGTAACCGACCTATGCAACTACCGATGCAGCTACTGCCTGCCCAATGGCTACCAAGGTAAAGCCAAGCCCGACGAGCTCACCCTGCCCGAAATCCACACCATCGCCGCTGCCTTTGCTCAAAGCGGCACACGCAAAGTGCGGCTCACAGGCGGGGAGCCCACCCTACGCGCCGATTTGCCCGACATCATCGCCACTATCCGCGCCCAGCCGCAAATCCAACACATCGCGCTCACCACCAACGGGCACCAGCTAGGCAAAAATTTCCCCGTTTACCGCGACGCAGGATTAAGCAAACTCAACATCAGCCTAGACAGCTTCAACCCCGAAACCTTCCAAAAAATCACCGGCAAAAACCAAAGCCAAACCATCCTGCGCGACATAGAAACCATCCTAAACACAGGCTTTGCCAGCATCAAAATCAACACCCTGCTGCTGCGCGAACACGCCCAAGAAACCCTGCACGACGCGCTGGACTACATCCGCACCCGCCCCATCGCCCTGCGCTTTATAGAACTCATGCAAACAGGCGACAACAGCGCCTACTTCCAGCAACACCACCAAAACGCCCTGCAACTAGAACAAAACCTGATTCAACAAGGCTGGCAACTGCAACCGCGCCAGCCCCACGCCGGCCCCGCCCGCGAATACAGCCACCCCGACTACATCGGCAACATCGGCATCATCGCCCCATACAGCAAAGACTTCTGCAATAGCTGCAACCGCCTGCGCATCACCGCCCAAGGCAAAATGCACCTTTGCCTATTTGGCAGCGTCGCCCACGATTTGCGCCCCTATCTCAACGACGTAGGCAGCCTGAAAACCCAGCTTGCTAAGCTGATTCAAGACAAGCCCGAACATCATTATCTGCACGATAGAAAAGTGGGCTTGATTACTAATTTGTCTATGACAGGCGGTTGATTGGGGCGCGGCTTCATGTGTGTGATGGTTTTCAGGCTGCCCCAACCATCTGATGCAGCCTGAAAACCAAAACAGCTAATCTTGCAGCCAACGCCAACCACAAAGCACAGATACCATTTTCAGGCTGCCTTAAACGAATGCCTGCTACAAAGCACAAAACCCGTTTTCAGGCAGCCCTAATCCAACCCAATCCCCAACCCAAATAAAGGAACAAAAAATGGCAGCCCCAAACTTCCGCCCCCTAAACATCCACATTCTCACCGTAACCGACACCCGCAGCCAACAAGAAGACCACAGCGGCGACTACCTTGCCCAAGCCTTGCAACAAAGCGAGCACATTCTCCATTCCCGCGATCTCTGCCGCGACGAGTTATACGACATCCGAGCCCGCGTTTCCGTTGCCATCGCCAACCCCGCAATCCAAGTTATCCTGATTACAGGCGGCACAGGCATGTTTGACCGCGACATCACGCCCGATGCCGTCTCCCTGCTGTTTGACAAAACCATAGACGGCTTTGGCGAACTCTTCCGCGCCATCTCGCTCAAAGAAATCGGCATGTCCACCATCCAATCGCGCGCCATCGCTGGCATCGCCAACCGCACGCTAATCTTCTGCCTGCCTGGTTCGCCCAACGCCTGCCGCACCGCATGGGAACAAATCATCAGCCACCAGCTAGACCCACGCATCAACGCCTGCGGCTTCACCCGCGTGTTTAATTCTTGGGACAGAGCGTAAACGCGTTTTCAGGCTGCCTTTGGCTGTGGTTAAGGCAGCCTGAAAAACCATTTATTGTGTCTTGGCAAACGCCAAACCCTGCCGCAGCCTAATCTGGCAAACAACAACGCAGCCTGAAACCATGACCCCCAGCCCCCTTCTTATCCTTTGCGGCGGGCAAAGCTCCCGCATGGGCAGCCCCAAAGCCCTGTTGCCCTATCGTAATCAACCCCTAATCGCGCACCAAATTGCCAACGCCGCGCCGCATCGCCCCATTTGGCTGGCTGCCGATAATCATCAATATCCCAACACCGCGCCCGCCCAATATCTCCCCGACCAACTGCCCGATAAACAAGGCGCGCTTTCCGCCATCGCCCCTGCGCTCACCCAAGCGCAAGCGCAAGGCTATGCGGGGCTGTATGTGCTCTCGTGCGACACGCTGATTGAGCCCGAAGCGCTGATTGCCGAACTCAACCGCGCCCAGCACACGCCTGTTTTCGCGCAAGGCATCACCGCGCTGCAAGATGGCGAGCAAATGCTGCCCCTGCTGGCGTATTGGTCGGCGCACGTTGCAGGTAGCCTGAAAGACGCGGTGGCACAAGGCACCAAGCGCGTGCAGTATTTTGTGAAAGCCCAGCCGCACCAAACCCTGCCGCTGCCTGCCGAGTGGCGTGAAATTGCCCACTTCAACACGCCGCAAGAATACGAGCAAGCCCGTGCTGCCGCCGAACGGCTTAATCTTTATCCACAATAAAACAGCCAGCGCAAATGTTTTCAGGCTGCCTTGATAACGGCGCACATCGCCCCCAAAGGCAGCCTGAAAACGCAGCTTCGGCAAAGCCCAAACCATCCCTAAGGAATCCCGATGCCCATCACCCATCTCAATGAACACGGACACAGCCACATGGTGGACGTTTCCGCCAAAACCATCACCCAGCGCACCGCCATCGCCGAAGCCAGCGTGTTTTTCCCTGCCGATGTGTACGCGCAAATCCAAGCTGCGCACGGGCAAACCGCCAAAGGCACCATCACCGAAATCGCCCGCATCGCTGGCATTATGGCCGCCAAAAACACCGCCGCCATCATTCCGCTGTGCCACCCGATGATGCTGGAACGCTGCCAAATCCACATGGCATACCAAGACCACAACCATAGCCTGCACATCCGCGCCGAAGTCGCCGTAACCCACAAAACAGGCGTGGAAATGGAAGCGCTCACCGCCGCCACCGCCGCCGCGCTCACCGTGTACGACATGACCAAGGCGCTTAGCCACGACATCGTTATCAGCAATGTGCAATTGCTGCACAAATCGGGCGGCAAAAGCGATTTCAACCGCGACGATGGGTGACCGCTTATCGGGCGCGCAACAGGCAGCCTGAAAAAATCGTTTGCTGTTGTGCCAAACGGTTTTTTGTTGGGGGGACAAGGTTTCAGGCTGCTTTTGGCGTTGCACAATTTCAGGCGGCATAGGGATGGAGCGGCGACGGCTCGTCGCCAAATGCACGCTGAATGATTGGCAATTCGCTGCCGTGGCATAAAACGCGGGGGGTTTGGCTGGAAATGGTTTTCAGCCGTTGGTCGGGCATTTATGCCCGAAAAATCTGTGAATTTGAAAACTTCGGGAATAATTGTCCGACCTACGGCTCGCATCCGTTATCCCAACCCCCAACTCTAAACAAAACGGCAGCCTGAAAACGATTAAACAAACTCCGTTTTCAGGCTGCCTATGCCATGCAAGCCATGCTTGGGCTACACGGGGTGCAGGGGCGTGCCCCTGCTCGTGGTAGGCGGCGAGACGCCTGCTCTGGCAAAAAACGCAACGGCAGCCTGAAAAGAGCAGGGCGAGCAAAATACCACGCGCCATTGCTTGCCGCGGTGTTAATCAAATAAAACGCCGTAAACCAAACGCAAAAAAAGCAGCCTGAAAACGGTTTACCAAACCCCGTTTTCAGGCTGCCTTTTTGGGGTCGTTTGCGGGAGGGGGCGGAATCCTACGCTAAGGCTTTGGCCAGCGATATTCTCCGGTGAGATTGATGTGTTCCCATCCGAGCGGCGAAACATGGGCCAAGAGATCGGGCGATAGCAGCTTTCCATCGCGTTTCTGGTTTGCAACGACCTCGCCGAGCTTCATGGTGTTCCAGAAGATGATGATGGCGGCGAGCAGATTCATGCCGGCGATGCGGTAATGCTGGCCTTCGGCGGAACGGTCGCGGATTTCACCGCGGCGGTGGAAGCTGATTGCCCGCTTCAGCGCATGATGAGCTTCGCCTTTGTTGAGCCCGATCTGGGCACGCCGTTGGAGTTCGGCATCCAGAATCCAGTCGATCATGAACAGGGTGCGCTCGACGCGACCGACTTCCCGCAGGGCTGTCGCGAGCTCGTTCTGCCGCGGATAGGAGGCGAGTTTCCGCAGAATCTGGCTTGGCGCGACGGTCCCGGCAGCAATGGTGGCGGCGATGCGCAGGATGTCGGGCCAATTGCGCTCGATCATGGCTTGGTTGACCTTTCCGCCGATCAACGCTCGCAGGTGCGCCGGGGCGGCCGACGGATTGAACGCGTAGAGCCGTTTGGATGGCAGGTCGCGGATGCGCGGAGCGAACCGGTAGCCGAGAATGGCACATGCGGCAAAGACGTGATCGGTGAAGCCGCCCGTGTCGGTGAACTGCTCGCGGATATGGCGTCCAGCATCGTTCATCAGCAGGCCATCGAGGATGTAAGGCGCTTCGCTTGCCGTTGCAGGAATCACCTGGGTTGCGAACGGCGCATATTGGTCGGAGACGTGGCTATAGGCTTTCAGGCCCGGGGTATTGCCATATTTCGCGTTGACCAGGTTCATGGCCTCACCTTGCTCTGTAGCGACGAAGAACTGTCCGTCGCTCGAAGCCGACGTGCCCATGCCCCAGAACCGGGCCATGGGTAACGCTGCCTGTGCCTCGACCACCATGGCCAGCGCCCGGTCATAGGCTTCGCCCTCGACATGCCACCGTCCAATGCGGATCAATTCCCAGAAGGTGTGGGTGTTTGTCGCATCCGCCATTTTGCGCAAGCCGAGGTTGATCCCTTCCGCCAAGATAACGTTCATTAGCCCGATCCGGTCAGCGCAGGGTGCTCCTGTGCGCAGATGGGTGAACGCTTCGGTGAAGCCGGTCGCCGCATCCACCTCCAGCAGGAGATCGGTGATGCGCGTGGGCGGGATCTGCTTGTAGAGATCGAGCACCAGATCTTCGGCGCCTGTCGGCGCGGCGGCTTCGAGTTTCTCGATATGCAGAACGCCGTTTTCAATCGACCCGCCCGGGATCGTGCCTGCGCGAGCGGCACGGCCAAGCTCGCGCAACCGCATGTCGAGGCGAGCTTGCCGGTCTGCCAGCCATTCCTCCGGCCGCAATGGCACAGCGAGACGACCGCCTTCCGCGATGGATTGTGCCGGAACGAGTGCGTGTTTCAGATCGCCATAGCGCCGGGACCTAGTAAGCCAGACATCTCCGGAGCGGAACGCATCGCGCAGATGGAACAGCACCGCGATCTCCCATAGGCGAGCGTCGCCAGCCCTCTGGGCCCGAAGGTGGCGATGCCATTTCGAGCTGGGCCGCAAGAAGCTGGTCATCGCGGCATCGTTCAAACCGGTACGAAGGGCCGTCACCGCTTCCAGAAGCGGCAGTGCAACGGGCGCAGCTCGCAGATCGAGCAGGCGCAACATGCGTGGAGCGTATCGGCGGAAGCGGTGATAACCGTCGAGCACATGATTGAGCGGATCGTCGGCCATGGTGGCGGTCAGCCTGGTTGCCATTGCAACAAGGGTTTTTAAGCCGTCCCACCCTGACCCACTCGCGATGACATCGCCCAGCGGCTGGCCATCATCCTGTGCATCGACCAGGGCGCCCCCGATCTCGGCGAAGGATTTCAGGGTGTCACGCACCACCCCCGCTTCGTCTGCGACCTTTGCATGGCAAATACGCTCCGAAGCACGGTAGAGACGGCCGACGATCCGGTCGTGGGTTTCGACCACTGCGTCGGCCAACATCGCCTGCCATTCCGAGACGCAAACAGCCAAGATCGCAAGCCGCCTGTCCTCCGGGAGATCGCGCATGCCGTCGGCATAATACCGTTCACCCTGCCTGCGCAGACGAGTCACCCGATGGGCAGGAACGCCGGCAAGCAGATCCTCGGGGAGATCGATGCGTTGCAGATATTCGAGCCGGTCGAGCAGCCGGTTGGCCGACGAAGAGTTCGAGCCAGGCTCGAACTGGCGCAGCCACACAAAACGGGTCACCCGATCATCAGCCGTCTCCTCGAGCAATGCCAGCAACTGTTCTCGGATCGACATAGGCAGCCGACTGGCGATCCTCGTCTCGATGCGTCGCTCGGCATCGACGAGAGCCGCGGCACAAAGCCGCTCGATCGTGGATGTCGCGGGAAGGACAGTGCGGGTGCGTCGGCACTCGGCTACGAAGCGACGGGCGATATCCTCGTTCGACACCGCCATCTCGGCTTCTCGGAACAACCATTCCTTCAGCTCGCTCGCACCACGTCCGGAGAAGGTGCGGAAGCCGTAGAGCCCCCGTAACTCGGCAAGATGCTCGTGCCGTGTTTCCTCGCGGGCAGCATAGTCTACGAGATCGTCGGCACCCAGGCCAAGCTGCGCTCCGATAAATTCGATGACCTCTGCAGGGATCAGTTCGCCTGGAGCCAGCACCCGGCCGGGATAGCGCAGGACACACAATTGCAGGGCGAAGCCGAACCTGTTGTGAGCGCGCCGACGCAGCCTGATATGCCCAAGGTCTTCATCACTCAGCGTATAGTGCTTGAGCAAATCCGTCTGTGAAGTCGGCAAGCGCAACAGCGCGTCTTTCTGCCGATCGGTTAGAGTGACGCGACGCGGCATACATGTTCCTTTTTCAAAATCTGATAGCGTTCAAGACGCTTTGTTTATGAAGCTGGTTGAGATACATTTCCAGAGGTCAATGCAATCGTGGCCGAAGCGCCGCCTCAAACCAACGTTTGTGATACATGCTGATCGGATATGCCCGCGTCTCCAAAGCCGATGGCTCGCAGTCTCTCGACCTGCAGCACGACGCCTTGCGCGCCGCAGGTGTCGAACGGGACAATATCTATGATGATCTTGCTTCCGGCGGTCGTGATGATCGCCCTGGCTTGACTGCCTGCCTCAAGTCATTGCGTGACGGCGATGTGCTGGTGGTCTGGAAGCTCGATCGCCTCGGACGATCGCTTGCCCATCTGGTCAACACGGTGAAGGAGCTGTCAGACCGCAAGATCGGCCTGCGGGTTCTGACTGGAAAGGGCGCTCAGA
>CAUQQW010000050.1:0-15949 GCA_963520365.1 uncultured Kingella sp. | reverse complement strand
AACTCGCGACCCCCTGATTACAAGTCAGGTGCTCTACCAACTGAGCTACACCGGCACGGAAAAATGCGCATTATACGGCTATTTTGGGATTTGACAAGCGCTGCTTGGCGTATTGAAAACAGAGATTTGTTTTTTATTGATAAATTGTTTTCAGGCTGCCTATTGGATGGGCTGAATTTACCGCTTAGGCTTGTTTGGATGCCGTAAACATAAATGAAAATGGCGTCTGCAAGCTAAATGCAACTGCCGCGCACAATGCTTATATATTGTGCGCGGCAGTTGCATCATGTTTTTCAGGCTACCTTAAAGGGGACAACGCCACCGTCTTGCACGGTAAGCACGCGGTTGAAGCGTTGTGCCAATTCATCATCGTGGGTAACGACGATAAGGGCGGTGCCCAGTTCTGCTTGCAATTCAAGCATCAGGTCTAGCACGAGCCGTGCATTTTTGCGGTCTAGATTGCCTGTGGGCTCGTCGGCGAGCAGGCATTTGGGATGATTAACAAGGGCGCGGGCGATGGCGGCGCGTTGTCGTTCACCGCCTGATAGCTCGGCTGGGCGGTGCTGGATGCGCTGGGCAAGACCAACTTTTTCCAGCATGGCTGTGGCGCGGGCTTCTGCTTCCTTGCGGGGTGTTTTCCCGATAAGCAGCGGCATCATCACGTTTTCCAGCGCGGTAAACTCGGCAAGCAGATGGTGGAATTGGTACACAAAGCCGAGATTTTGATTACGAAGGATGCCGAGCTTGACTTGGCTTAATGTTTTCAAATCTTGCCCGATGATTTTCAGGCTGCCTGAATCGGGTTTATCCAGCCCGCCGAGAATATGCAGCAAGGTGGATTTGCCGCTGCCTGATGCGCCGATGATGCTGACACTTTCGTTTTCGTTGATGCTGAAATTGAGATCGCGCAAAACTTCAACGTTTAACGCGCCATCGTGATAGGTTTTGGCGAGATGTTGGGCTTCAATAATCGGGTTATTCATAGCGTAGGGCTTCTGCGGGTTGGGTTCGGGCGGCGCGCCAGCTGGGGTAAAGCGTGGCGATAAAGGATAGGAGTAGCGAGATGATGACAACGGTGATGACATCGGGCGCTTGAATGTCGCTGGGCAGATAGTCAATAAAATAGACTTTGGCAGAGATAAGATGCGTGCCTGTTTGCATTTCTATCCATTTGATAATGCTGCCAATTTTCCATGCCAACAACAAGCCGAAAATCAGCCCGAATAGTGTGCCGAGTATGCCCGCCACCATGCCTTGCACCACAAAAATTTTCATCACGCCGCGCGGCGACAAACCGAGCGTGCGCAAGATGGCGATGTCGGATTGTTTTTCGGTTACCGCCATCACCAGCGAAGACACGAGATTAAAGGCGGCAACGATGATGATGCAGGTGAGTAGCAGGGAAAGCATGCGTTTTTCCATTTCTACGGCGGAAAAATAGCTGCGGTTGTTGTCTGTCCAGTCTTGCACCCATAAATTGCTGCGTAGGTTTTCAGGGATAACACGCTGCATTACGGCTGGGGCGTTTTGCGGATCGGCAAGGCGCAAGCGCAAGGGCACGCTGCTTTCGTCTTGGCGATAGAGTTTTTTGGCATCTTCCAGATGAATCAAGGCTTTAACGTTATCTGCGTCTTCCACGCCTGTTTTCACAATGCCGACGACGTTGAACTGTTTGAGCCGCGGGGCAACGCCTGCGGGGGTTACGTTGCCTTCTGGCGTGATGACGGTTACTTTGTTGCCAATGTTTACTTCTAATGTTTTGGCAAGGGCTGAGCCTAGAATAATGTTGAATTCGTCGGGTTTGAGATCGTTCAGGCTGCCTGCTTCTAGGTTGTTGGCGTAATCCACCACTTTGCGTTCTTGCTCGGGCAGGATGCCATCAAGCTGCACGCCGCGCACTTCGCCTGCGTTCGCCAGTAGGGCTTGCCCTGATAACACGGGGGCGGTGGCGATGATTTCGGTTTTGTTGGCAAGCTGGGTTTGCAATTGTTGCCATGTGGGGGCGTTGGCTGATTCGGCTTCGGTTGGCAAATAGCCCACCATGGCGTGTGGCGCGATGTTGAGCAATTGCCCGCGAATTTCTTTTTGAAAACCGTTTACAACAGACAAGACGGTTATCAAGGCGATCACGCCAAGCGCGATGCCGACGATGGAGATTGCGGAGATGAACGACATAAAGCCGCTGCGTTTTTTGGCGCGTAGGTAGCGCAAGCCAATCCATGTTTCTAATGATGCCATTGTTTTCAGGCTGCCTTTGCTGGGGTTAGTGGGAATGAAAAGGGGGCGATTGTATCATTAAAAATGTCAAGGAATTTTCAGAAGGCTTTGCGCGGGCGATGCGCGGGGGATTTCGCTGCTATCAGCATAACAAGCGAAAGCAAATAGGCAGCCTGAAAACCTGTTTCGCGTTTTCAGGCTGCCTATTGTTAATAAACATACAGCCAGCCGCTGCCGTAATCAAACGGCGCATCATCGTCAGTAGGCGACGCGGCAAACGCCCAGCCGCAGGGTAAATAACCCGCGTTCAAAACCGCCAGCAGATGCGTGTTCAGCGCAATGTTCACATCCGCCGTTTGCGCCGCCGCGTATTCGGTAAACGCGCCCAGCGCAATGCTGTATAACGCCAGATAAGTGGGCTCGGGTTTGAGTTGCTTACTGGCAATTTTTGCTTTCAGCGACGATTGTTGCGTATGAAAAAACTGCGCCAACGCTTGCCCAAATTCATTGATGAGCGCGCCCTTGCCGCCCGCAGCCTGAAACTGCGTAAACAAATCATTTTGCGCAACGCGTTGCACACTTTCCCATAATTCATCGTTTTGCAGCCATTTCTTTACTTCTTGCGCGGTGGCAATTTTGCGGCAACGAAATGGCGAAAAAGTGGGAGCTGTTTCGGAAAAACTACCCATGTTTTCCAGCCAGTTTTCAAAGCGGAGCATGGGTTTGAATTGCGCGAGCAGGGAAAGCGCTTGTTGTTTATGGGTCATGGTGTTGTTCTCTTAACAATGAAATTGGAAATAACAGGCAGCCTGAAACCATGCGGATGCGTTTTTGTTTCGCCAAACCCGGTTTCAGGCTGCCTCAAAGCGCCGTTTGCTTACCTGCGCCGTACAATGCTTCGCGCAGGCGGTGCGGGTTCTGCCGTTTTATGCGTTCGCTCATCGTTTGCCAAGGCAATCAATTCCACAACGGCAAAATCGTGAATATTCGCGCCGTAGCGTGCCTTTGCATATTGTTTCAGCGCGCCGATATCGGAAACATTACACTCTTGGATGTAACGCACCAATGCGTCTCTTACGGCTATTTCCAACTGGCTTGATACGATAATTTGCTTCTCTTCGTCCATAACGTTTTCTCCCAAAAATGATTCTTGCTGCTGTTTCAGGCTGCGCTCTCGTCTACTCTCGTGAAATTGGCACCGCCATCGCCATGCCGACATTTTAACCGAAATGCCTCTGCCGTTTTGGGCAGCCTGAAAACCTGTTTCGCGTTTTCAGGCTGCCTAAACTATAATCCGCGCTTTTTGTGGCAACGGATGTGGATATGTCTAGCCGTGTGAATCATCAACCGATTTTTTTGCTGACGGCGCTGCCGTGGCGCGAAAACAGCTTGCGCGTGGAAGCGTTTAGCCGCGATTTTGGGCGCGTGTCGCTGTTGGCGCGCAGTGCGCGGTCGCGTGGCTCGGAATTGCGCGGCGTGTTGCTGCCGTTTGTGCCGATTTCGGCTTCGTGGTTTGGCAAGGAAGAATTGAAAACGCTGCATCGAGCGGAATGGCTGGGCGGCTGGGCGCAACCAAGCGGGCAGCGGCTGATGAGTGCGCTGTATGTGAACGAATTGATGCTGAAATTAACCGCGCAAGAAGATGGGCAGCCTGAATTGTTTACGGCGTTGCAGCATATCTTACACACCATTTGCACGGCGCGTCATTTTGCCAGCGCGCTGCGTTGCTTTGAATGGCGGCTGCTTTCGCTACTGGGTTTTGCGCCTGATTGGGCGCGCGATGCGGATGGGCAACGCGTAGCGGCGGATGGCTGGTATGCGATGCAGCCTGAAAATGCAGCGCGGGCTGTGGACAATAGCGCGGCGGACAATGCGAACGAAGCGATCGTGCGCGGCGATGTGTTGCTGGCATTGGGCACAGGGGATGCAAACGCGCCCGTGGATTGGACAAGCGCGCGCGCCTTAACCCGCTTGCTGCTGGATTTCAGGCTGCCTGATGAATTGCACAGCCGCAAGGTGTTGCAACAATTGCACGGCTTAAAACGCGGTATCAAGGCAGCCTGAAAACCGTTTATCTTGCCCAACAAAATCGCCCAAGCTTATTCAAACTTGGGCGATTTTGTTTTTGCGAACTGCCGAATGTCTTACATTTTGTCTTTCACATCCTGAGCGGCATTGCTTACGGCGTTGCCCGCTGCGCTCACGTCTTTGCCTGCGCCTGAAATGGTGTTGCAGGCAGAAAGGGCCAGCATAGATGTGATGGCGATGAGTACAAGTTTTTTCATGGTTAATCTCCCTAAGAATGGATTTATACAGCAAGCGCTGCGCCGCTATCATACTGCTTTTTACCGCGTCCACGCAATCACTTTGGCTTGGCAAGCGCACCGCCCGCGCCTAGGCAGCCTGAAAACGCTTATTGCCGATAGCTGTGCAAGAAGCGGGCTAGGCGGTTGATGGCTTCTTCAATTTGGTCTTTGTGTGGCAAAGTTACCACGCGGAAGTGGTCGGGGCGCGCCCAGTTAAAGCCCGTGCCTTGCACGATAAGCACTTTTTCTTGGGCGAGAAAATCACGGGCAAATTTCACATCATCGTGGATATTGAATTTTTGCACGTCTAATTTGGGGAACACATACAGCGAGCCTTTGGGGCGCACACAGCTTACGCCGTCGATGTCGTTCAGCATTTCGGCGGCGGTGATGCTTTGGTCGTAAAAACGCCCGCCAGCAACAACAAGCTCGGCAACGCTTTGTTCAACGCTTGGCGATTCCAGCGCGGTTTGGATGCCGTGTTGCATCGGCGTGTTGGCGCATAGGCGCATGGAAGACAAGGTGTTGATGCCGCTGATAAAACCGTCGGCGGATTTTTTATCGCCAGTAAACACCATCCAGCCTTGGCGGAAACCTGCAAGGCGGTAGGCTTTGGATAAGCCGTTGAAGGTTACGCAAAACACATCAGGAGCAACTGCTGCCATGTGATGATGCACCGCGCCGTCGTAAACTATTTTTTCGTAGATTTCGTCGGCGAAAATCATCAGATTATGCTGGCGGGCGATTTCGGCGATTTCGTGCAACACTTCTTTGCTGTACACCGCGCCTGTGGGGTTGTTGGGATTGATGATAACGATGGCTTTGGTTTTGTCGGTGATTTTGGCTTTGATGTCGGCGAGATCGGGGAACCAATCGGATGTTTCGTCGCACACATAATGGCGCACCTTGCCGCCCGATAGCGTGGCGGCGGCCGTCCACAAAGGATAATCGGGCGCGGGAATCAGGATTTCGTCGCCATCATTCAGCAGCGCCTGCATACACATCAAAATCAGCTCGGACACGCCGTTGCCAATGTACACATCGTTCACATCCACATCGGAAAGGCCGTGCGATTGGTAATAGCGCACAATGGCTTGGCGCGCGGACAGCATGCCTTTGCTGTCGCAATACCCCTCTGAAACAGGCAGGTTGCGGATAATGCTTTCCACAATTTCCTTGGGCGCTTCAAAGCCAAACGGGGCGGGGTTGCCAATGTTGAGCTTGATGATTTGATGCCCTGCTGCTTCCATTTTCATGGCTTCTTGCATCACAGGGCCGCGAATTTCGTAGCGAACGTTTTCTAAACGGTGGGATTTGGGGAATTTTTCCATGGCGACACCTTACCTTTGTTAAAAGGAGTTAAGAAAGTGGTAAATGTACTCGGTTTTGCGCAAATTGAAAAGAGGCTAATGCGTGTTAGCAGTTGAATTTAAAATGGTTGCGGCATTGGCTTGCTTTATCGCGTTGCCTTATCCTGATTTAACAAATCTGCTGCCAAACCAAAAGGCAGCCTGAAAAACTGTTTTCCGTTTTCAGGCTGCCTTGTTGTTTATTGGTTTACCAGCGTCCAGCGCAAGGTTTCGCCTGCGCACATCGGCACCACGCGCACATCGCCAAAGGCGAAGCTCTCTGGCACGCGCTGCTCGCGTTTTTCCAGCGTGATGGTGCGCGTGTTTTCAGGCTGCCCATAGAAGCGCGCGCCGTTTTGGCTGGCAAAGGCTTCTAGCTTGTGCAACGCGCCTGCGTCTTCAAAAATTTGCGCGTAAAGCTCAATGGCGTGCGCGGCGCTGAACATGCCTGCGCAGCCGCAGGCGTTTTCTTTGGCGGATTGGGGATGCGGGGCGGAATCGGTGCCGAGAAAGAATTTGTGTGATTGCTCGCCTGTTACCGCGGCAACCAGCGCTTGGCGATGGCTTTCGCGCTTGATAATCGGCAGGCAGTAAAAATGCGGGCGCATGCCGCCTACCAGCAAGTGGTTGCGGTTATACATTAAATGCTGCGGCGTTACGCTGGCGGCGATGTTGTCGCCTGCTTGACTCACGAGTTTTGCCGCTTCGGCGGTGGTGATGTGTTCAAACACGATTTTGAGCTGCGGCACTTGCGCCATAATCGGCAGCATCACGCGCTCAATGAACACGGCTTCGCGGTCAAAAATATCAATGCTGGGGTCGGTTACTTCGCCGTGGGCGAGCAGCAGGATGTTTTGCGCTGCCATTTCGTGCAACACGGGCAACAGCTTGAATAGGTCGGTTACGCCGCTGTCGGAATTGGTGGTTGCGCCTGCGGGATAGAGCTTGAAAGCGACGATGCCTGCGGCTTTGGCTTGGCGCACCAGCTCGGGCGTGGCGTGGTCGGTGAGATACAGCGACATCAGCGGCTGAAAGGGATTGCCCAGCGGCACGGCAGCCTGAATTTGGGCGCGGTAGGCAAGGGCTTGCGCTACGGTGGTGATGGGCGGTTTTAGGTTGGGCATCACGAGTGCGCGTGCCATTTGGCGTGCGGTGTGTGGCACAACGGAGCGCAGGGCTGCGCCATCGCGGAAGTGGACGTGGAAGTCATCGGGTTGGATGATGGTTAGGGTTTGCATGGGAGTTCCTTGTTGGGGGAATGGTTTTCAGGCTGCTTTTTGGGCGAGCGCGATTTTAGCAATTTGCGCGCATTCTTGCGGGCATGATTTGGTGAAAAGCCGTTGTCGTTTATTTGGCGCGTTTAGGCAGCCTGAAAAGGGGTTGGCGTTTTGCCGTTTTCAGGCTGCCGCCGCGCCGCGCTTATGGCTATAATCTGTTCCGACATCAATAAAGAAAAAACAGGCGGTGTGTCATGAATTTCTTGTTGTTTACCCTGTTGCCCGCGCTGGTTGTGGGCATTGCCACGCGTTCTGAATGGGGCATTGTGGCGTTTTTGATTTTATGCGCGGCGTGGCTGCACAACCTATCGCGCGACGACCGCAACACGAAGACGCGGGAGCAGCAGGACAACGCGCTGCGCGATTTGGCAAACGAAGTGGAGATTCTGCGCCAGCGGGTGAACCAGCAAAACCAGATGATTCAGGCTTTGCTGCGGCAGCCTGAAAATATGAATACGGTGGCGCGACAGGAGCATTTGATGCAGCCTGAAAACCTTGCTGCGGCAGATGAAACGGTTAGGCAGCCTGAAAATGCTAACGCACCGCAAAATGTCATTCGGCAGCCTGAAAACCATCTTGCTGTATCGCCTGATATTCTGCGGCAGCCTGAAACCGCAACCAACGAATTCAATCTGGACGCGCTGAATCCGCAGCCCGTCCATTCTCAAAACATCACTCAACCCATCACTCAAAACATCCAACCGCCCACCACTCGGCAGCCTGAAACGGCAACACCATCCCACCAACCCCAAACCCCACAACGGCAGCCTGAAACCGCTTGGCAAGCCGATAACGATAATGAGCAGCCCAACCCCATTGTGGCTTGGTTTTTGCGCGGCAATCCGCTGTTGAAAATCGGCGTGGTGGTACTGTTTTTCGGCTTGGCGTTTTTGCTGCGCTATGTGGGCAGCCATTTGCCGCTGTGGTTCAAATATGCCGCCGTATTCGGCGCGGGCATCGCAGCGGCGCTGGCGGGCGAAAAGCTGCGCGGCAAAAACCGCGAATACGGCTTGGTGCTGCAAGGCTTTGGCTTTGCGGTGATGTATTTGACCGCGCTGGCGGCGTTGAAACTGCATCATATTCTGCCCTCGCCCGTTGTGTTTGCCGTGATGCTGGGCGCGGTGGCGTTGATGGCGGCGTTGGCGGTGCGGCGCGATGCCAAAATCATGGCGCAGGTGGCGTTGGCAGGCGGCTTGGCTGCGCCCGTTTTGGTGTCGGATGGCTCGGGCAACTATCTGGTTTTGTTTAGTTATCTGTCGCTGCTCAACACAGCGGTGGCGTGGATTGCGTGGCACAAAGCATGGCGCGGTTTGAACATCACGGGCTTTGTCGGCACGTTCGTCATTGCACTCTCTTGGGGGCTGCGCGATTACACGGCGGCGCACTTTGCCAGCACCGAGCCGTTTTTGCTGTACCACTGGCTGCTTTACACGGCGGTGGCGTGCTTTTTCGCGCGGCAGACTTTGGCGCACGAGCCGCTTTCAGGCAGCCTGAAAACCATTCCGAACGATGCGCCGCTGGAACGCATCATGGCGACGTTTGCCGCCTATGCCGCCCATATTCGCGGCTTGGACAGCACGCTGCTGTTTGGCACGGCGCTTATAGCGTTTTCCATGCAATATCAAATGGTTGAACATTGGCAACACGCGGCGGCGGCTTCGGCGCTGGGTTTTGCGGCGGTGTATGCGGCGTTTGCGCTATGGTTTGCGCGGCAGGATGATGATTTTGCCGTGATGAAGCAGGCGTTTGCGGCGTTGGCGCTGCTGTTTGTTACGCTGGCGGCGGCGCTGGGGTTGGACGGCGTGTGGACGGCGAGCGCGTGGGCGCTGGAAGCGGCGTTGGTGTACGCCTTCGGCATGAAGCTGCGCCAGCCGCACACGCGTTTGGCAGCGTTGTGCGTGTTTGTGCTGGCGGCGTTGGCGCAGTTTGGCAACTGGGAATCCCCCCGTTGGACGCATGCAATGCTTTCGGGCTCGCTTTCGGGCACGCTGTGGCTCTTGGGAGGCGGTGCGGCGATGGTGTGGACGTATCTGCGGCAGCCTGAAAAGCTGGCGGTGTGGGAACAGCGTTTTCAGGCTGCCATCCAAGCCTTAACGCTGTGCCATGCGCTGGCGCTGCCGATGATGCTGTGGGGCGAAACGGGCACGGCATACGCGATGGCAGCTTATGCGCTAGCGTTTGCGGCGGCGCAGTTTCGTTGGCAAAACAAGGTGTTGTCGGTGTTTGCCGCGCTGGCAGGCTGGCTTGCCATGCTGCTGGCACTGTTCCGCGACAACGGCGTTTTGCAATTAACGGTGGGCGCTCTGGCGCTGGCGGCGGCGTTTTTGCTGCACAAAAGCCGTTGGCAGCCTGAAAACAAGGTTACGCTCAATTCCGCCACAGGCTGGGCGCTGCTGCCGTTTGCCGCGATGATGGCGATGCTGGGCGCAAGCGAAACCATGCCGTTTGACGCGCTGTATTCCTATTTGGCGATGTGGTGGCTGGTTTGGCTGCCGATGCTGGCGGCGGCGCGTTGGAGCAAATGGCGGCAGGGTTTGCAAACCTGCGCGGCAGCAGGCTGGCTGTTTGCATGGATGCTGTTTTATGTGGTGGGCGATTGGAACGAAGACGCGCCCGTGTCCATCAGCATCACGTTTGCCATGATGACGGCGCTGTCGTGGCGCGCAATCACATGGCAGCCTGAAAAAGCGCGGCGCAGCGTGATGTGGCACGGCATCGCGCTGACGGTGTTCGGTGTGGCGTGGACGTGTTGGCTGGGCAATCTGGGCGGGCAATACGCCAGCGGCGTGTGGGCGCAGCTGGCTTGGTTGGCAGTGCCGATGCTGCTGTGGCTGGCGTTTACCGCGTGGCGCGAGCGTTTGCAGCCGAAAGCGGTGTATTGGCAATACGGCAGCGCGGTGGCAGCGGCAGTGGCGCTGGCTTGGCTGCTGTGGGCAAACTGGTCTGCGCCGCGCGCCAGCGGGCTGCCTTATCTGCCGCTGCTGAACCCGCTGGAATTGGCAACGGCGGCGATTGTGTGGCAGGCGTGGCGTTGGTGCGGTGCATGGCTGCCCGAACACGACCCCGATGCGGAAAAGGCGCGGATTGCCCTGCCTTCGGCGCTGGCGCTGTTTGCCGTGAGCGCGCTGGTGATGCGTGTGTGGCACGAATACGGCGGTGTAGCTTGGCGGCTGCGCGAACTGCTGGCGTCGTTCGGTTTGCAGGCGAGCCTGTCTATTGTGTGGGCGCTGCTGGCAATCGGCTTGATGGTGCGCGGCAACCAACAGTCGGCGCGTTCGCTGTGGTTCACCGGCGCAAGCCTGATGGGCGTGGTGGTTGCCAAACTGTTTTTGGTGGAACTGGGCAACAGCGGCGGTGTGGCGCGAATTGTGTCGTTTATCGTGGTGGGCGTGTTGCTGCTGCTGGTGGGGTGGTTTGCGCCGATGCCGCCGAAGGATGAAGCCGATGGGGATGGGGACGATGAAGACGATGTATAAATCGGTTTTTGCCGCTTGAAACTGTTTTCAGGCTGCCTTTGGGGGAAATGCGAAGGCAGCCTGAAAATGTCCCCCATCCGCAAATTCACACGCAACAGCGCAGACAGCGAACACTACGACTACTGCGCCCGCCACCGTTATCCCGTTATCATCATCGCCAACCTAGATGCCGAGCACTGCACCCTGTTCTACGACATCACCGAGCGCGATTGCGACCTGCAAACTGTCTCCGCCGCCGTGCGCCAAATCGCCGAAGCCGCCGCCGACGCGCTGTTTGACTATCTGCTGCGGCAGATTCAGGCAGCCTGAAACACTGTTTTCCCCTTTCAGGCTGCCTTTCAGACGGCATCAAAGGCAGCCTGAAACCGAATTCCCCCACCAAGGACACCACATGACCAACGCCAAAACCTTCTTAAAACAACTGCGGGCAACATTGAAACAACACGGTTTCCAACGCATTAACGCCAACAACTACTTCTACCGCGCCCTATGCTTCAATCGGCTGGAACACCTGTTTGCGGCGGACTTTGAAACCATACGCAGCATAGATTTTGACGAAGCCGCCCTAATCAAACAGTTCGCCCCGCAGTTTCTCGCACGCCTGCCCGCCATCGCCGACACCTTGGCAGCGTGGACGGACACAACATCATTCCTGCAACGCTTCGGCGACAACTTTTCGGCACAGCAGCAGGCAGCGATTGCCGCGCACACCTTCCGCCCCGAATGAACTTTCCCCGACCGCGCACGCCGTTCAGGCAGCCTGAAACGCCCGATTTCATTCTTTCAGACGACACCAAAGGCAGCCTGAAAACAGAAAACGGCTTTTCAGGCTGCCTTTTTCGCGCCGCCTACTGTTCCGTGCCGACGGCAACAATGCGCCCATAGCCCTTTTTGCCATTCAACGCCTTGGCGGAGCGGTGCAAAAGCTGTTCGGCTTCGGGCTTGTGTTCGTCGTCCACATCGGCGTAATAGGCGAACAGCAGCAAGCCGTTTTCGGCGCGGTTGCCAAACACGCCTTCGCGGTCGCATTGCTGCATGGCGGCAATCACGGCGTTTTCAAAATCGGCGCGGGCGGTGTCGTAAGCGGTGTCGTCGCCCGTTTCTTCGCCGATGCAGCTTGCCTGTTCGCTCAATTCATAGCCCAAGCGGTACAGCAGGCTTTGCCTGTCCAGCCAATCCCTACCATCGGGGTTGGACGGCTGCACAGGTACGTCGTATTCCGCCGCCTCGCCCGACCAAATCGCATCTAAAAGCGTTGTCTCCTGTTTGTCGATGTCTTCTTGCGAAATGCCGTCGGACGCGGCGGCGTAAAAATCGGCGACAAAGCGAAAGTAAAACGCCGCCAGCTTCTCGCCTTTGGCTTCGGCTTGGGCGCGGATATGGGGGAAGGCAAAGCGGATGATGTCCGCCGCAGCGGCTTGCAGTTTGGGGAAGTCGGTCATGGGATGTCCTTTCGGGGTGGGATTTCAACTTGGTTGGAACTTCGCTTTCAGGCTGCCGTTTGGGAAACAAGGGCAGCCTGAAAACTATAAAAAACGAACGAGCGCGCTGCGGCTAACTTGGTTGACGAGATAACTAATTGCGGCAGCCTGAAAATCATCTATCCGTTTTCAGGCTGCCTTTGCACGCTTAGCGCCTTACCAATTATCGCGCTTCATCTTATCCAGCTGGCGACGGTCGCGCTTGGTGGGGCGGCCATCGGGATAGGCGGCGGTGATGCGGCTGGCTTGGTCCAGCAATTTTTGCGCTTCGCGGCTTTGCGCGGTGGCTTCGTCTTCTTGATACAGCAGCCGCGCTTCGGGGGCGGGGCGGCGTTGTTCGTTGAGCGCCAGCACGGTGAGCTTGTAGGGCAGCGAATTGAGCGTTAAATCAATCACATCGCCCACAACAATATATTTGCTGGTTTTGGCTTTGGCGCCGTTCACGCTCACGCGGTTGAGCTCAATTTGTTTTTGGGCCAACCCGCGCGTTTTGAAAAATCGGGCTGCCCAAAGCCATTTATCTAGGCGCATGGTGGTGGGGGATTGTTTCATGGTGGCTCCTTGTTGGCAAGTTAAACGGCGGTATTTTATCAAGTTTGCGGGTTGGTATAATCGGCGCTCTTGTGTTTTCAGGCTGCCTGATTATGGATGATGGTTTTTATTGGTTGGCGGCGATGGCTTTGGTGGTTGTGCCGTTGCTGCTGTTGGCGCTGATGCCGCGCAGTCGGGTGCGGGAGATGTGGTTGCGCTGTTATTGGGGCGTGTTGTTGATTGCGCTGGGGCTTTCAGGCTGCCTTTCGTTGCTGCTGCCGTTTGTGTTGCCGTCTGAATATGGGCATTTTTCGCATGGCTGGCGGTTTTTTTCTTTACTGTCAGTGTTGCTGCTGACGCTGTCGGCGGGATTGGTGTTGCTGTTGCCGCCTAGCCGTTTGAAAACGGTGTTGAGCAATGGTTTGCTGTGGCTGGCGGGCGCAGTGGGGCTGGGGCTGGCGATGATTGGGACGATTTTGCCTGTGATGCCAACTGTGCCGTTTTTGTTGATTACGTTTACTTGCTGGGCGAAGGCTTCGCCACGGTTTAAGGCTTGGCTGTATCGCCATCCCAAGTTTGGCAAGATGATGCGCGATTGGCAGGAGCGGCGGGCGATTCCGCGGCGGGGGAAATACATGGCTTGGGTGATGATGTCGCTGTCGTGCATTGGGCTGCTGATTCGCTTTCCCGAGCGCTGGTATGTGGGGCTGAGCGTGGGGGCGGTGTGTTTGTGTGTAGGCGTTTATATGGCGCGCTTTCCCGATGCGTAAGGCAGCCTGAAACGAAGTTTGGCGGCGCTAAAAGGGCTTGGGTGATAGCGTTGGCATCAACAAAAAAGGCAGCCTGAAAACCAGCAAAATGCGTTTTCAGGCTGCCTTTTTGTTGGCAAGCACCATCACGATAATTGTTTCACCAATTCCACCACCATTTGCGCCGAATGCAGCGCGGCGGTGGCAAGGAATTCATCAAAGCTCATGCTTGCTTCGCTGTCGGCGCTATCGGAAATGGCGCGAATCACCACAAACGGCTTGCCCATTTGGTAACAGGTTTGCGCGATGGCGGCGGCTTCCATTTCCACCGCCTGCGGGTTAGCAAATTCGCGGCAGATGGTTTCAATGCTGAATGCGTCGTTGATAAACTGATCGCCGCTCACAATCAAGCCTTGGCGGATGTTGACAGCCTGAAAAACCCGCGCGGCTTGCTCGGCGGCGTACACCAAAGTGAGATCGCTGGGATAGCTGGCAGGCTGCTGCGGCACTTGCCCAATGGCATAGCCAAACGCGGTTACGTCCACATCATGATGCGCAACTTGCGTGCCGATGACCACGTCGCCCACTTGCAAGCCTTTGCCGATGCCGCCTGCGCTGCCTGTGTTAATCACGCAATCGGGCGAAAAATGTTCAATCACCAGCGTGGTGGCGATGGCGGCGTTCACCTTGCCGATGCCGCTTTGGCATAACACAATGTCTTTGCCGTGCAGCGTGCCGGTGTGGATGGTGGCGACTTTGCCGAAGCTGTGCGTTTTCAGGCTGCCTAACAGCGTTTTCAAATGGGCAACTTCGGCTTCCATAGCGCCGATGATGGCAATGGTGTTGGCAACAAGCGGTTCGCGGCTCATGCAAAAATCTCCGTCCACTCGCCGCGTTTATCCAGCAGATATTGCGCGATTTTTTGCGCGCCTTCCAAGCTGTGGCTCGCCGCCCAACCACATTGCACCACATTGCAAGCGGGCACTTCTTGCGCCACAACCACATCTTTTAACGTCGCTTCAATCAAATTCAGCGCGTCTTGGTATTCAGGCATATTGAGCAGTGTTACATAAAAGCCCGTTTGGCAACCCATCGGGCTGATGTCCACAATTTTATCGCTATGATTGCGCGACAATTCCGCCATCAAATGCTCCAACGAATGCAGCGACGGCATTTCCATGTGGTCTTGGTTGGGCTGGCACACACGCAAATCATATTTATAAATGATGTCGCCATGATCGCCATCGGTTACACAGGCAAGGCGCACATACGGCGCTTTCACTTTGGTGTGATCCAGATTAAAACTTTCCACGTTCATGCGTTTTTCGGCGGTGATTTCGGTCATTGAGTAGTCCTTTTGAATAAGCTAGAAAAGGTGAATTTTACGCGAAAATATCGCATTCAGGCAGCCTGAAAACGAACAAAGTGAGTTTCGGCGAAGCCAAAATGCGCAAAAACCATTGCAAACAATTTACTTGGCTGATGGCTTAGATGCACCGCGTTTCAGGCTGCCTTTGCGCCACCATTTTTGCCACAAGAATGGCATCAATTTTGCTTATTTATTGGCAAACTGAGTGATTGAAACCTTTGCAAAACCCCACTAGCAGCCTGAAATCCAAAACGAAAAGGCGGTAGTTCACTGAAAAATATCTGATTAAACAGAGTGTTACTGATTTATCAAAATGTCAGCGAGTCGCCGACGTTCCATTGGTTGTAGGTTTTGCAAAGGTTTCTGATTAGACTATTTTTGTCATCAGTTCCAAGATTTATCCCCTTTTGTTGCACTTTTTTCCTTTACCCCTGCCCTATTTCGGCAGCCTGAAAACCAACATCCAAGAGAAAATCCAAATGAACAAAAAAACCATCGTCCTCGTGCTCATGAGCCTATTCGCACTCAACGCCTGCAACGAAGAAAAACCCAAAACCACACCCAACGATGAAAACAACGCCTCCACCCACCCTAATCTAATCAGCAATCGCAGAAGCCAAAGCAATGGCAGCCACAACAGCCAAAACCATGGCAACGACAACGGGCGCACAACACACACGCCCAATCCCCAACCTGCGCCTAGCCCAAATCCCAGCCCAAATCCCAGCCCAAATCCAGCCCCAAATCCAGCCCCAAATCCAGCCCCAAATCCCACGCCAGCTCCACGTTCTAACGGCGTAATAGTTGATGCCAACAAAGCAAACATCGGTGGCAGCCGCACCCCTATTGCGCCCGAACCCGAGCCAGCCCAATACAACGGCGGCATTATGATGAATGCGAACAAGCGTAAGCGGCCTGATGGGAATGTTGCGCCTGTGCCAACGCCAAAACCTGAGCCTGTTCCTGTGCCAACACCTGTTCCTACTCCAAAACCTGATTTGAAACCCGATCCAAAACCCGATCCAAAACCCGATCCAAAACCAGACCCTAAACCCGATCCAAAACCGGACCCTAAACCTGATCCAAAACCGGATCCAAAACCTGTTCCGAAACCCGATCCAAAACCTGATCCCAAACCGGACCCTAAACCCGATCCAAAACCGGACCCTAAACCTGATCCAAAACCGGATCCAA
>CAUQQW010000049.1:0-16179 GCA_963520365.1 uncultured Kingella sp. | reverse complement strand
CTTCGGCAACCAATTGACCCAACGCGCCTTTGTTGAACGCGCGGAAGATGGAGTGATCAACCACAGTGTAGCTACCTGGCACATCCAGTTTCATTTCCACAATCGCCGCGCCGCCTGCGGGAACAAGCGTGGTTTGAACGTTGTGGTTTTCTACTGTGCCTGCTTCCACGACTACGCGGTCAAAAATTTCGCCAATCACGTGGAAAGAAGAAACAAGGTTGGGCCCACCATTGCCCACAAACAAGCGCACTTTTTCGCCCACTTTGGCTTTGAGCGCGTTATCGCCTGCAATCGCGCCAACGTGTCCGTTGAATACAACGTAATCCGCGTCTTCATCAATCGCTTTTTTCATGTCAAACGGTTGCAAGCCTTGTGCGCCGTATTCGCCTTTGGTGTAGAAATCGCCTTGCATCACATAGAACTCTTTGTCCACTTTGGGCAAGCCTTCTTTGGGTTCAACCAAAATCAAGCCATACATACCGTTGGCCATGTGCATGCCCACAGGCGCAGTCGCGCAGTGGTAAACATATAAGCCAGGTTGCAATGCTTTGAAGCTGAACACGCTGGTATGGCCAGGTGCAGTAAACGAAGCTGCTGCGCCACCGCCAGGACCAGTTGCCGCGTGGAAGTCAATGTTGTGTGGCACGGTGGAATCGGAGCGGTTGGAGAAATGCACTTCCACTTGGTCACCTTCGCGCACGCGGATAAATGACCCCGGCACATCGCCGTTGAACGTCCAATATTTGTAGTCCACGCCGTCTGCCATTTTCATCACTTTTTCTTGCACTTCAATGTTCACTTTTACGCGCGCCGCATGGTTGCGATCAATAGCGGGCGGAACTTCGGGCGCTTTGGTTAAAACAGCATCAATAACAGGCAACTCGCTATCGGGTACTTCGGCTTCGGCAACCGCAGAAGCAGCAGGCGCAGAAGTGGCTTCTGGGGCAGAAGCGGCTGCGGCAGGCGCGCTGTCGGCAGGTTTATCCGCTGGCGCAGGTTGTGGAGAGCAAGCAGAAAGAGCAAAAAGAGAAGCGATGAGCATCGCAAGAGTTTGACGTTTCATGGTTTGTGTCCTTAACACGGGTTTTGAGAAATGTTTTCAGGCTGCCCATCATTATTGGGTATTGCCATATAGTTTGAAAGTATTATTAGTTAAGGTTGCTTAACGCATCTTGACGTAAATCAACAAAGCTAAAAAAGTTCATATTTGTTGAATTTTCCGATGAAAACTTTTGCGGTAAATCAAGAAAAAAGCGGTTGAGTATAATAGTATGTGTTGGAAGTAAACACTTTGTAAAGATAAGAAACAATCTCAATTTGGTGCAGCAAGGGCAGCCTGAAAAATCGCTACTTCTTTTGGCTATATTCGTGTTACAATTTTTAACATTCAATAATAATGAATTTTTAACCACGTCCAATTTAACTTTTTAAGGAGCACAAAATGGGACAATATAAAAAGTTATGGTACATGCTGATTGGCGTGCTCGCCGTAACATTCACTCTGCTGGGGTATCTTGGCGTTGAAGTTTATCGCCAGTCGCCCCCGTTTCCTGAAAAATTCGTTTCGGCGGACGGCAAAGTTTTGCTGACCAAAGACGATATTTTCAAAGGTCAATCCGCATGGCAAAGCACAGGCGGTATGGAGCTGGGTTCGGTATTGGGACACGGCGCATATCAAGCGCCTGACTGGACTGCCGATTGGTTGCACCGCGAATTGGAAGCATGGTTGGATTTAACCGCGCAGGCTGATTTTGGCAAAAAATACGCCGAGTTGGATAAAGTGCAACAAGAAACCGTGCGCGCGAAAATGATTCAAGAATACCGCTTCAACAGCGGCGTGCAAGAAGATGGCAGTGTGAAGCTGTCTGATACGCGTGTTAAAGCGATTGAAAGCGTTGCGCCTTACTACATTGCGTTGTATGGCGACGATGCTTCGTTGAACGAATCGCGCGTTCATTTTGCTATGAAAACCAACACCTTGCCTGATGCGGAAGCGCGTCAAAAATTGACTAACTTCTTTTTCTGGACAGCATGGACAGCATCTACCAACCGCCCTGGCACGGAAGCCACCTACACCAACAACTGGCCGCACGAGCCTTTGATTAACAACGTGCCAACCACTGAAAACTATATGTGGTCGTTTGCATCGTTTGTATTCTTGTTGGCAGGGATTGGCTTTTTGGTGTGGGGCTATCATTTCTTGCGTTCGCACGACGATACGCCCAAAGCGCCTGATGCCGATCCATTGGCTAAAATCACTTTAACGCCATCGCAAAAAGCGCTGTGGAAATATGCTGCGCTAACGGTGATTTTGTTTATCGTGCAAATTCTGCTTGGCGGTTTGGTTGCCCACTACACGGTGGAAGGTCAATCGTTTTATGGCATTGAATTGTCTAAAATCCTGCCTTATTCGCTGGCGCGTACTTGGCACTTGCAATCTGCGTTGTTCTGGATTGCAACAGGCTTTTTGACGGCTGGTTTGTTTGTTGCCCCGATTATCAACGGCGGCAAAGACCCTAAATTCCAAGCGCTTGGCGTGAATTTGTTATACGTTGCCTTGTTTATCGTGGTGGCGGGTTCTTATGCGGGTAACTTTGTTTCACTCGTGTTGAACAAAATGTCTGGCTCAACCAATTTCTGGTTTGGTCATCAAGGCTATGAATATTTGGATTTAGGTCGCTTCTGGCAATTGCTGCTCACAGTCGGCTTCTTGCTGTGGCTGTTCCTGATGCTGCGTTGCACGGTAACTGCCTTTAAACAAGGCGGCGACAAAAACTTGCTGGCGATTTTTGTGGCATCTATCGTGGGCGTGGGTGCGTTCTATGCGCCTGGCTTGTTCTACGGTGAGCACAGCCCTGTGCCGGTAATGGAATACTGGCGCTGGTGGGTAGTGCATTTGTGGGTGGAAGGCTTCTTTGAAGTGTTCGCCACAGCCGCCTTGGCGTTTGTGTTCTACAACTTGGGCTTGGTGAGCTATCGCTCTGCCACTGCTGCTTCTTTGGTGGCAGGTAGCTTGTTCTTGGTGGGCGGCGTGCCTGGTACATTCCACCACTTGTATTTCACTGGCACAACCACGCCTGTTATGGCGGCAGGTGCTTCGTTCTCTGCTTTGGAAGTGGTGCCTTTGGTATTGCTTGGTCATGAAGCGTATGAGCATTGGTCTCACCAACACGCTGCGCCGTGGATGCAACGTTTGCGCTGGCCTTTGATGTGCTTCACCGCCGTTGCCTTCTGGAATATGCTGGGCGCGGGCGTGTTTGGCTTCTTGATTAACCCGCCGATTACTTTGTTCTACTTGCAAGGCTTGAACACCACAGCGGTGCACGCACACGGCGCGTTGTTCGGCGTGTATGGCTTCTTGGCTTTGGGCTTTGTGTTGCTGGTGGGCTGCTATATCAAGCCAAACTACACCTACAACGCGAAATACATGACCATCGGTTTCTGGCTGCTTAACGGTGGCTTGGCTTTGATGATTGTGTCTAGCTTGTTGCCAGTTGGTGTGATTCAAGCGCATGCGTCGATTAGCCAAGGTTTGTGGTATGCACGCAGCGAAGCGTTTATGCAACAAGATTATTTGGTGCTGTTCCGCTGGATTCGCACGATTGCGGATTTCACCTTCATCGGCGGTGCGTGCTTGTTTGCATGGCAAGTGATTAAGATGTCTATCAGCCGTGATAAAGCGTAATTAAGCGGACATCTGAAATAGGCAGCCTGAAAACGATATTCTCCGTTTTCAGGCTGCCTTTTTGCGTGTGATGGATATTGGTGAACAGAAAAGCGGCATTCATCCGCTGGATAAGAGCGAGGCAGCCTGAAACGAGAAAACTGCGTTTCAGGCTGCCTCAATGTTTGTTTGCAGGCGTTAGGCAGCCTGAAAACGAGTTGGGCAAAAACACCCCAGCGTTACACGATCCAGCCCTGCCAAATCTTGCTGCGTTTCAATTTGTGCGTAGCCCAGTTGGTGCAAAATTTCGCGCACGGCTTGCCCTTGGTTGTAGCCGTGTTCAAATAATAGCCAGCCGTTGTCTGCCAAATATTGTCGCGCATCGTGGGCGATTTGGCGGATGTGCGCCAAGCCATCGGCGAAGTCGGTGAGCGCGTGCGGCGGTTCAAAGCGCAAATCGCCTTGTTGCAAATGCGGGTCGTTGACTTCAATGTAGGGCGGATTGGAGACGATAACGTGGACGCTGTTTTCAGGCAGCCTGAAAACGTGGTTGGCCGCGAACCATGCGCCTTGCGCGAACGAGACGGCGGCGTGCAGCGTGGCGGCGTTTTGCTGCGCGATGGCGAGAGCATCGGCGCTGATGTCGCTGGCGAACACGGTGGCATCGGGGCGTTCGCATTTTGCGCTGATGGCAATGATGCCGCTTCCTGTGCCCAAATCCCACAGCGTGCCGTTTTCAGGCAGCCTGAAAAGCGCGGCTTCTAGCAAATGCTCGGTTTCGGGGCGTGGAATAAGCACGGCAGGGGAGACGGCAAATGCGCGCCCATAGAACTCGCGTGTGCCGATAAGGTAGGCAATCGGCTCGCCTGCGCTGCGCCGTGCGATGAGATTTTGCAACTGGACGGATTGGTTTTCAGGCAGCGTTTCGTGGTCGCGCGTGATGAGTTGGGTGGTGGTGTAGCCCGTGATGTGTTGCAGCAGTAGGCGGGTCTCGTTGCGCGGAATGGGCGCGCTTTGCAGGATTTGAGCGATGGTGGGCATGATGGTGCGCTGTGATGGGCAGCCTGAAACTTTGGGCTGCTGTTGATGATAAAAAAACGAGTTGGGCAATGGCAAAGGCAGCCTGAAAACGCTGTTGCCGCTGTTTGGGCGGAGCTTTCTCAGGCTGCCTAAGTGGTTGCAATCAATATTTAACGCCTTTGTGCAGCGCCACAATTCCCGCGCTTAAATTGTGGTAATCCACGCGGTCAAAGCCCACATCCAGCATCATTTGTTTCAGCGTTTCTTGGTCGGGGTGCATACGGATGCTTTCGGCAAGATATTGATAACTATCGGCATCTTTGGCGATGTATTTGCCCATGAGCGGCAAAAATTTGAACGAATAAAAATCGTAGGCAGGTTTCAGCGGCTCGTACACTTTGGAAAATTCCAGCACCAGCAGCGTGCCACCAGGTTTTAACACGCGATACATTTCGGCAAGGGCAACGTCTTTATGCGTCATGTTGCGCAAGCCAAACGACACGGAAACCAAGTCAAAATAATTATCGGGAAACGGCAGTTTTTCGGCATCGCACACGGCAACGGGCAAAATCGTGCCTTCGTTGAGCAGGCGGTCGCGCCCCACGGTGAGCATGGAAGAATTGATGTCGGTGAGCCAAACTTCGCCTTCTTTGCCCACGCGTTTTGCCCAGCCGCGCGACAAATCGCCCGTGCCGCCTGCGATGTCTAACACCTTGCCACCTTTTGGCACGCGCGCGGTGTTAATGGTGAAATGCTTCCACACGCGGTGCAAGCCGCCCGACATCACGTCGTTCATGATGTCGTAGTTTTTGGCGACGGAATGGAATACTTGGGCGACTTTGCTCGCTTTTTCGCTCTCGTTTACGGTTTGATAGCCGAAATGGGTTTTTTGGTCGGTCATGGGGATGCTTTCTGGGGAATGGGTTGGATGATTGGGCGAGATGATTAAGCTGTGCAAAAAGGCAGCCTGAAACACGGTTTACTCGTTTTCAGGCTGCCTTCATGCTAACGGCGACGGCGATGATGCCGATAGCGGCCGCCCGAACGTTTGCCTGTTGCGGCAGTAGCGGCAGGTGCGCTGGCATCCGATGCAGCAACGGCAGAAGCAGCTGCGTTGGCTGGCGTGCTGGCGGCGGCAGGTTGCGAAGCGGCAGCAGGCGCAGATGCTTTGGCAGGCGCGTTGGCTTTGGAAGCAGTTTGCGATGCCGCAGGCGCAGAAGCAGGTTTGGATGCGATAGCTGCCGAAGCCGCTGAAGCCGCGCTCACGCCAAAGAATTTTTGCGAACAGCTATCCGATACGCTGGCAACGGTTTTTTGCAGTTTTTCGGGCATATTTTCGGGCTTATCAATGGCGAGTGCGCTGTCCCATTGCGCTTTGTCGCCGTAGGCTTTCGCGCCTTCGTCATACACGCAGCCGCAATATTGCATGGTAGCATCATCGGCAGGCGCTTGCTGCGAAGCAGTGCTCAAACACGCGCTGATAAATGCTTCGCGCACGTTCACCGCTTTGGGCGCAGAAGCGGCAAGCGGTGCGGATGCTTGGCTGGCAGCAGGCGCAGATGCGGGATTGGATGCGCTGCCTTGGTTGGTGAATTGGTCGCAAGCGCCAAGAGTGGCGGCGCAAGCGGCGAGTAGGGCAAAACGTGCGATATTCATTAGCGAGCTTTCTTGTTAATCAGTAATTCGTATGCCAGATAGAGCAGCGGCAGGCTCATAATGGCGATGTAAACAATGTTGTGCAGAAAAATAAGCGGCGATAGCGCGGCAACCAAAACCATGCCCAATGCTGAGCCGCCAAGGTGCGCGGCGTGTCCAATGTTGTCCCACGGGCGCGGTTTGAGCAGCATGACCACCGAGTAGGCAAAATATAAAGTGGCGAAAATCCACGCGGTTACGGGGATGAAATACAAAAGAATGGTTTGCATCGGCGCTAATGCGATGGCGGCAAACAAAATGCCCGAAACGCCGCCCGATGCGCCAATGGCAGCATAGCTGGGGCGATTTTTGTAGAGCCAAAGCGAAAAGGCATTGCCCGCAACGATTGAGCCGAGATATAGCCAGATAAAAACAAATACGCCGTAGTAATACATAATGGGCGTGGCAAAAAAATACAGCGTGAGCATGTTGAAAAACAAATGCCCCCAATCGGCGTGTAAAAAGCCTGATGAGAGAAGGCGGTAGTATTGCTTGTTGTAGCGCACTTGCCCTACTTGGAATTGGTAGCGGTCAAAAATGGTGCGGTTGGTGAAGCCGATGTAGCTAAATAGGCAAGTGCCGATGATGAGCAGGGCGGGGATTAGGGTGTATAGGTTTTTCATGTGGTTGGGGCGGGCAAAGGCAGCCTGAAAATGGGGGGGCGAATAGCGGCGGTTATATTTTCAGGCTGCCGCAGTAGGCTTGATGAAATGCGCCAAAGGCAGCCTGAAAATGATTGGGTTAATGATGCGAACAGCCGCCGCAGCTATGCGATTTGCTGGGCGCGGGGGCGGTTAAATCGGGGTCGCGCGATGCGCCTTCCATGGCGAGCAGGGCGAGATATTGTTGCCATAATTCGGCTTGATGATTGCCAAGATTGTTGAGATACGCCCAGTCGTATAAACCGCTGTCGTGCCCATCGGAAAAAGTGATTTTGAGCGCGTAGTTGCCCACGGCTTCTAGGTCGGTAATCAACACGCCGCGTTTGCCTGTTTGCAGCGTTTCTTGCCCAATGCCATGCCCGCGCACTTCTGCGCTGGGAGAATACACGCGCAAAAATTCGGCAGGCAGGGCGTGTTCGTGGTTGCTGTAAACAAGGGTTAGGGTGTCGTGTGTTTTGTTGATGCGGATTTCTTGTGGCACTTGCATGGTCGTGTTCCGTTCTTAATTTTGCGTTAAGGGAACGAATTTTAACAGAAAGTTTTTCAGGCTGCCTAATTGCTGGATGACGGGGCAGCCTGAAAACTTGTAATCCAGTTACAAAAACGAGCAGTTACACTATAACGTATATATTTATTTGATTACAAAGGGATTTTTTAGATTTCAAACCTTGACACGCAGCAATTTAAAAGCGCATACTGGCATCGCAGTTCACATTGGCGTGCAGTCGGCGCCGTTTTCAAACCATTGTTCAAAACGGAGAAAAATCATGGCTAAAATGAGAGCAGCAGTAGTGAACCCCAAAGCACGGCACGGCGTGGAAATCACGGAAAGAGAAATTCGCCCATTGCGCTTTAATGAAGCGTTGGTTGAAGTGGAATATTGTGGCGTTTGCCACACCGATTTGCACGTTGCCGCTGGTGATTACGGCGATAAAACAGGCGTAGTGCTGGGGCATGAAGGCATTGGTATTGTGAAAGAAGTTGCCGATGGCGTGAAAGCGCTGAAAGTGGGCGATCGCGTGAGCATTGCATGGCTGTTCCAAAGCTGCGGCGCGTGTGAATACTGCAACACAGGGCGCGAAACGTTCTGTCGCGATGTGGTAAACGCGGGTTATAGCGTGGATGGCGGCATGGCAACGCATTGTATTGTGAACGCGGATTATGCTGTGAAAGTGCCCGATGGTTTGGACCCTGCCCAAGCATCCAGCATCACTTGCGCGGGTGTTACCACTTATAAAGGCGTGAAAGTGTCTAATGTGCGCCCAGGGCAATGGATTGCGGTTTATGGCGCAGGCGGTTTGGGCAACTTGGGCGTGCAATACGCGAAAAAAGTGTTCGGCGCGCACGTTGTTGCCGTGGATGTGAACGATGATAAATTGGCGTTTGCCAAAGAAAGCGGCGCGGATTTGGTGGTGAATCCAATCAAAGAAGATGCGGCTGAATTCATCAAAAAACACACCAATGGCGGCGCGCACGCTGCGGTGGTAACGGCGGTATCCAAAGCAGCGTTTAATTCTGCGGTGAACTGTGTTCGCGCGGGCGGACGCGTGGTGGCGATTGGTTTACCGCCTGAAACCATGGATTTGTCTATTCCACGCTTGGTGTTTGATGGCATTGAAGTGGTTGGCTCGTTGGTGGGCACGCGCAAAGATTTGGAAGAAGCCTTCCAATTTGGCGCGGAAGGCTTGGTAGTGCCCAAAGTGCAGCTGCGCAAGCTGGAAGAGACCGCCGACATCTTCGACGAAATGTACCAAGGCAAGATTACTGGTCGTATGGTGATTGATATGAAACAAGCGGGTTCAGGCTGCTGCGGTGTTTGCGGCGGCGATTGATGAGCCTTGTGCACTAAACCTTGTAAACTAAACTGATTAGGCAGCCTGAAAAACCTGTTTACCGTTTTTCAGGCTGCCTTTATCATGCGCGGCTTGCTTGAACAAAACGCATAAAATCATGACAACTTCTCCCCGCCGTGCCGTGTATGCAGGCAGTTTTGACCCGCCCACCAATGGGCATTTATGGATGATAGCCGAAGCCCAGCAGCTTTTTGACGAGCTGGTTGTTGCCATTGGCGTGAATCCCGATAAAAAAAGCAGCTACACCGTTGCCGAGCGCATCGCTTTTTTGCAAGACATGGCAAAGCCGTATCCTAATGTGCGGGTTGCATCGTATGAGCATCAATTTTTGGTGAACTATGCGCACGAAGTGGGGGCGGATTTTATTGTGCGCGGCATTCGCTCCGCGGGCGATTATGAATACGAGCGCGCCATGCGCCATATCAATGCCGATTTGCAGCCTTCCATTCAAACCATATTTTTGATGCCACCGCGCGAAATCGCCGAGATTTCATCCACCATGGTTAAAGGGCTGGTTGGGCCCAAAGGCTGGCGCGAAATTGTTAAGCGTTATGTGCCATCCAGCGTGTACCACAAAATTCTTGCTGATAACGCTGATAAATGATGGGCTAGGCGGGTGGCAGATAAAACAGCGCAGCAAAACAAGCCAACGCTGTTATCATGCAAATAACCATTTTCAGGCTGCCTTTTGCCAAGCCACAAGGCAGCCTGAAAACGTATAAAAACAAGGCTATGGTATAATTGCGCGTTTTTGCTCAACGCCCATTTCAGGCAGCCTGAAATGGCACACAAGGAACGCCGATGACATTCGCTTATTTCAGCATTCTCCTTTTCGCTTTTCTCAATCTATTGTGCGCTGCCGCCGCTAAAAAAACCGCCAATATGCGCCTTGCGGATAATCACAATCCGCGCGAAATTCTCGCCCAAGCCACGGGCAAAGCCGCAAGGCTCAACGCCGCGCAGCAAAATGGCTACGAAATGCTGCCGCTTTATGCCGCCGCCATTATCGTTGCCCATGCCACAGGCGAAGCCACGCAAGGCGTTATCAATTTTTGGGCAACCTTATTTATCATCTCTCGCGCCGCCTATATCTGGGCATACGCCCAAGACAAAGCTACTGCGCGTTCTATCATTTGGGGTATTGGCTTCATTTGCGTGATTGCGTTGTTTATCGCCGCGTTCTAATTAGGCAGCCTGAAACCCACTCTGTTCATTCATAAAGACCAAAATCATGACACAACAAACCAAACAAGATTACGGCGCCGACAGCATCCAAGTATTAGAAGGCTTAGAAGCCGTTCGCAAACGCCCTGGAATGTACATCGGCGACACCCAAGACGGCTCAGGTCTGCACCACATGGTGTTTGAAGTGCTGGATAACGCCATCGATGAAGCCCTAGCAGGCTATTGCGACCGCATCACCGTGTCCATCAACGCCGACGAATCCATCACCATTGAAGACAACGGGCGTGGCATTCCCACAGGCATACACCCCAAAGAAGGCCGCTCCGCCGCCGAAGTGATTATGACCATTCTGCACGCAGGCGGAAAATTTGATAACAACAGCTACAAAGTATCAGGCGGCTTGCACGGCGTGGGCGTGAGCGTAGTCAACGCGCTGTCCGATTGGCTCAAACTCACCATTTGGCGCGAAGGCAAAGAGCATTTTGTCGAATTCAAGCGCGGCGAAACCGTAGAGCCGCTTAAAGTCGTTGGCGCAGCGCAGCCTGAAAATCGCCACGGCACGCGTGTGCAATTTCTCGCCAGCGAAGACACCTTTGGCACGGTGGAATACAAATTTGAAACGCTCGCCAAGCGCATTCGCGAACTCTCGTTTCTCAACAACGGCGTGCGCATTGAACTGTTTGACAAGCGCGATGGCAAACACGAAGACTTCGCCGAATCAGGCGGCGTGCAAGGCTTTGTGCAATACATCACCGGCAGCAAAAAACCCTTGCACAGCAAGATTTTCTACGCGCTGGGCGAAAAAGACGGCATGACGGTGGAATGCGCGATGCAATGGAACGAAAGCTATCAAGAATCCGTGCAATGCTTTACCAACAACATTCCGCAGCGCGATGGCGGCACGCACCTAACCGCCTTGCGCCAAGCCATGACGCGCACCATCAACCAATACATCGCCGATAACGACATCGCCAAAAAAGCTAAAGTGGACACATCAGGCGATGATATGCGCGAAGGCTTAACCTGCGTGTTATCCGTGAAACTGCCCGACCCTAAATTCAGCTCGCAAACCAAAGACAAACTGGTTTCCAGCGAAATTTCGCCCGTGGTAAACGAAGTGTTGGGCGAAGCGTTGAAGAATTTTTTAGAAGAAAACCCGAACGATGCCAAAATCATCTGCGGCAAAATTGTAGAAGCCGCCCGCGCCCGCGAAGCCGCCCGCAAAGCCCGCGAACTCACGCGCCGCAAAGGCGTGATGGACGGCTTGGGCTTGCCTGGAAAACTCGCCGATTGCCAAGAAAAAGACCCTGCGCTGTCTGAATTGTATTTAGTGGAGGGCGATTCGGCAGGCGGTTCCGCCAAGCAAGGGCGCGACCGCAAATTCCAAGCCATTTTGCCGCTTAAAGGCAAGATTTTGAACGTGGAACGCGCCCGCTTTGAGCGTATGCTTGCCAGCCAAGAAGTCGCTACGCTGATTACCGCGCTGGGCACCAGCATCGGCAAAGAAGAATTTAACCTAGAAAAATTGCGCTACCACCGCATCATCATTATGACCGATGCCGACGTGGATGGCGCACACATTCGCACGCTGCTGCTTACCTTCTTCTATCGCCAAATGCCCGAATTGATAGAACGCGGCTATGTGTATATCGCCCAACCACCGCTTTACAAAGCCAAACACGGCAAGCAAGAGCGTTATTTAAAAGACGAAATGGAAAAAGACGAATTTCTGCTTGGGCTGGCGGTGGACAACGCCAAAATTGTGGCGGGCAGCCGCGTGATTGAAGGCGCAGAACTCGCCAAGCTCGCCAAGCAATTCTTGCGTGCCCGCAACACCATCGCCGAAGAAAGCCGTGTGATTGATGCCGCCGTGCTGCGCGCCTTGATAGACATTGACGCGATTGATTTATCCAGCGAGCAAGCCACGCAACACGCCATCGCCGCCCTTTCAGGCAGCCTGAAAAACCCCGAAATCACGCTGGAACACATCGCAGGGCAAGACGGCGGGCATTTCATCAAAATCACGCGCCAGTTACACGGCAATGTGATGGTGTCGTATTTAGACCAGAAATTTGTGGACAGCAAAGCCTACCAAGTGCTGCTGAAAACCGCCGAGCAACAGCGCGGCTTAATCGGCAAAGACGGCGCAGAGCTGCACAAAGGCGATGCCGAAGCGCAACACGTTGAGAGTTTTGAAGCCGCGCTAGACAGCCTGCTTGCCGCCGCGCAAAAAGGCTTAACCATGCAACGCTACAAAGGTTTGGGCGAGATGAACCCCGAGCAGCTTTGGGAAACCACCATGAACCCCGAAGTGCGCCGCTTGCTGAAAGTGCGCATTGAAGACGCGATTGCCGCCGATGAAACGTTTGTTACCCTGATGGGCGATGAAGTTGAACCGCGCCGCGCGTTTATTGAAGCCAATGCGCTGGTGGCGCAGAATATTGATGCGTAGGCGATTGTTGTAATAATAGGCAGCCTGAAAATGGGTTTTCGTTTTAGCTTTGCTGAAACGCGCTTTACTCGTTTTCAGGCTGCTGCAAATAATCAGAAAGGGATGAATATGGCAGGCGAGTTAGATAAAACAAGCGCCGAAGCAGATGAACTCCCTGAGCCAGAATATCAGCCCTTGCCATCGCTGATTAAATGGGGCATCCCTGCGGGCATTTGGTGGTTTCTCGTGGTGATTGTGCCCCCGTTATGCTGCGAGGAACGCTGTTTGATACGGGGAACCAACTGGGCATATTTACGCTTGCGATGATTTTATGGCACATCATCGCGGTGCTGATGATGCTGGTGCATAAAACGAAAGTATCCACCAAGATTTGGTTATTTATATTGGCGGTGGTGCTGGATTTGGCTTGGGCGGCGGTTGTGCTTTGGTTGATATTGTATATGTCGTTTTTGATTTGACTATTAGGCAGCCTGAAAATGGAAAAACCGTTTTCAGGCTGCCTTTGTTGATAGGTTAAGCATGGTTTGCTGATTGCCTGTTAAACCGCTTTTGTTGGCGTAAACAGTTGCGGCGAATGCCAAGAAGGCAATAACGCAAAACGCGTTGAATGGCGGTTTTAGCAAAGCATGGTTTTCAGGCTGCCTGTGTAGTCTTTTGTAGTCAAAATTCGCATCATCTCCATCTAAATCAACCAAGCTTCCCACAAAAATAAAATCCAGCAAAATTTGACTTATCTCAATTTGCGCAACTTTATCCTGTCAGGCAACCAAATAAGGCATCCTGAAAATAGAAATAAGACAAAACAACCTTGTTCGAGCAATTTTCAGGCTGCCTTATCCTGCAAACAAAAACAATCTGCTTCAATTACATTCAATTACAAAAAAATCCACCAAAATCATCAGCAGTCAACAAAACCCCAATAGTTGTATGCTATGATTTGTTCACGCGAATTTACGTTCGCTTACTTTTTTCTCATCAACCCAGTCTCGGAAAGGACTCTGAAAATGGCTGAAAACTACGTTATCTGGCTTGAAAACCTGCGCATGACCGATGTGGAGCGCGTGGGCGGCAAAAACGCATCATTGGGCGAAATGATTTCGCAACTTGCCGAAAAAGGCGTGCGTGTGCCAGGCGGCTTTGCCACAACTGCCGAAGCCTACCGTGCTTTTTTGGCACACGATGGGCTGCACGAACGCATTTCCGCCGCACTTGCCGCGTTGGATGTGGATGATGTTACCGAATTGGCTCGCGTGGGCGCGCAAATTCGGCAGTGGATTTTGGACACGCCTTTCCCCGAGCAACTGAATGCCGAAGTGGAAGCCGCGTGGGCAAAAATGGTTGCCGATGCGGGCAGCGACCAAATTTCCGTTGCCGTGCGCTCATCGGCCACCGCCGAAGATTTGCCCGATGCGTCTTTTGCGGGGCAACAAGAAACTTTCCTAAACATCAATGGTTTAGATAACGTAAAAGAAGCGATGCACCATGTGTTTGCATCGCTTTACAACGACCGCGCTATTTCTTATCGCGTGCACAAAGGCTTTGACCACGATGCCGTTGCACTATCCGCCGGTGTGCAACGCATGGTGCGTTCCGACACGGGCGCATCGGGCGTGATGTTCTCCATCGACACCGAAAGCGGCTTTGAAGATGTGGTGTTCATCACTTCATCTTACGGCTTGGGCGAAACCGTGGTGCAAGGTGCGGTGAACCCCGATGAATTTTATGTACACAAACCCACGCTCAAAAAAGGCAAACCCGCCATTTTGCGCAAAACTTTGGGTTCAAAACTCATCAAAATGGTGTTTACCGATAGCGTGCAGGCGGGCAAATCGGTGCAAACGGTGGATGTGCCCGAAGCCGACCGCAAACGCTTCTCGCTCAGCCCCGAAGAAATCACCGAATTGGCGCAATACGCGCTGATTATTGAAGAACACTACGGCAGAGCGATGGATATTGAATGGGGGCGCGATGGCTTGGATGGCAAGTTATACATCTTGCAAGCCCGCCCCGAAACGGTGAAATCGCAAGAAAAAGCAGCGGGCAATGTGTTGCGCCGTTATTCCATTAAAGGCGAGCGCAATGTGTTGGTGGAAGGCCGCGCGATTGGGCAAAAAGTGGGCAAAGGCGTGGTGCGCGTGGTGAAAAGCGTGAGCGAGATGGACAGGGTGCAAGCGGGCGATATTTTGGTTACCGATATGACCGATCCCGATTGGGAACCTGTGATGAAACGCGCTGCCGCCATCGTTACCAACCGTGGCGGGCGCACTTGCCACGCGGCGATTATCGCGCGTGAGCTGGGCATTCCTGCGGTGGTGGGTTGCGGCGATGCCACCAGCCGTTTAACCGATGGCGCGGAAGTAACCGTATCTTGCGCCGAAGGCGACACAGGCTATATTTACGCGGGCTTGCTGGAAGTGGAAGTGGACGAAGTTTCGCTAGACCAAATGCCCAAATCGCCCGCCAAAATTATGATGAACGTAGGCAACCCCGAAATGGCGTTCTCGTTTGCCAACTTGCCCAGCGAAGGCATTGGCTTGGCGCGGATGGAGTTTGTGATTAACCGCCAAATCGGTATCCACCCACACGCGCTGTTGCAATTTGATAAACAAACGCCTGAATTGCAAGCCGAAATCACCGACCGCATTGCAGGCTACGCATCGCCCGTTGATTTTTATGTGGACAAACTTGCCGAAGGCATCGCCACGCTGGCGGCATCGGCTTATCCGAAAAAAGTCATCGTGCGGATGTCTGACTTCAAATCCAACGAATACGCGGGCTTGCTCGGCGGCGCGCAATATGAGCCACACGAAGAAAACCCCATGCTGGGCTTCCGTGGTGCGGCGCGTTATGTGTCGGACGACTTCAAACCTTGCTTTGCGCTGGAATGCCGCGCGGTGAAATATGTGCGCGATGTGATGGGGCTGACCAATGTGGAAGTGATGATTCCCTTTGTGCGCACGCTTGCCGAAGCAGAAGCGGTGTTGGAAGTGCTCAAAGAAAACGGCTTGGAACGCGGCAAAAACGGCTTGCGCTTAATTATGATGTGCGAAGTGCCCAGCAACGCGCTGCTTGCCGAACAATTCCTTGAATACTTTGACGGCTTCTCCATCGGCTCTAACGACATGACCCAGCTTACCTTGGGCGTGGACCGCGACAGCGGTGGGCCGATTGCCAGCACGTTTGACGAGCGCAACGCGGCGGTGAAAGTGATGCTGCACCTTGCCATTTCCACTTGCTTGCGCTTGAACAAATACATCGGCATCTGCGGACAAGGTCCATCGGATCATCCCGATTTTGCTAAGTGGTTGGTGGATGAAGGCATTGAAACCTTGTCGCTGAACCCTGATACGGTGGTGGAAACATGGCTGTATCTGGCGAAAGAATGCCAGCCGAAGAAGCGATAACAAGGCTTGTGTAAAGCTGTAAACAAGAGCGGAGTTGTGTCTCCGCTCTTTTTTGTTGGGGGGACGAATGAGGCGCGATAAGGCAGCCTGAAAATAGGGCAGCCTGAAAATGGCTGAAACGGCTTTTTGCCAAGCATAATCATCCACACACATCAAACGCGCTGCGATTGCTGTAGCCATTAAACACAAAGGCAGAGACCTTTGCAAAATTCCCCAAAATCCCCTAAATTCCCACCAAGACATT
>CAUQQW010000048.1:0-16193 GCA_963520365.1 uncultured Kingella sp. | reverse complement strand
GGTGGGAATTTAGGGGATTTTGGGGAATTTTGCAAAGGTCTCAGGCTGCCTTTGCAGCTAAATTGGGTGTGGCTTTGCCGAATCTTGCGAACGCGTTTTAGCTTCGCAGAAACTCACTGCACTCGTTTTCAGGCTGCCTTGGCTTGCATTTGCCTGCGCGAAAACAGCAACAGCAACGCGGTGCCGATAACGGTGGAAGCGAGCATAGTGCCCACCATCACCAACACCGTGCCGCTGTGCAAAAAAGTAACCGCAAAGCCCACCAGCGAGCTAATCAGCGATTGCCCTGCCGAGAGCGTGGCGTTGGCGCTGCCTGCGATTTCGGGTTTAAAATTGCCCATAAACAGCGCCTGCGTGTTGGCGGCGATTAAGCCTTGCGTGCCAACGGACACCATCACCAGCGGAACCAGCAGCGCCAGCGGCGGCTGTCCGAACCACAACACGCTCACCACCAAAGCAATGTTGGCGCAGGCTTGCAGGGTGATGCCGATTTTAAGCAAATCGCGGCTGTGCCAATCGTGGCGCAAGCCAAACGCGGTTAAGCGGTTGCACAGCATCATGGTTACGATGTTGCAGCCGAACACCCATGCATATTGGTGCGGCGTGAGTTTGTATAACTCCATGTAAACAAAAGGCGATTCGCTTAAAAACGCCAGCATGGACGAAAACGATGCGGCTTGGTAAAACAAAAAACCGAGCGCAGGCAGCGTGGCGAGCACTTGGCGATAACGGCTGCTGATTTGTTTGATGTGCGACAGGCGCAGCGGTTCGGCGGATTTGTGCTTGGGCAAAAAGCGAAACAGCAGCGCGAATACAATGGAAGCGTATATCAGCAAAAAGGCGAACACGCTGCGCCAGCCAAAAAGCGATTGCAGCGCCGAGCCCAGCATGGGCGCAACCAGCGGCGCCATCATCAGAATGATGCCAATCAGGGCAAACATTTGCGCGGCTTCTTTGCCGTGATAGTTGTCGCGCACCAACGCGCCCACCACCACGGCAGACATCCCCGCGCCTAAGGCTTGCACCACGCGCAATGCCATCAGCTGCTCAGCGCTTTGCACAAAAACCAGCCCCGCGCAGCCGATAAGAAAAATGGTTAAGCCAAACAGGGCGATGTTGCGCCTGCCTTTGATGTCCGACAGCGAGCCGCCGAGAATTTGCCCTGCGGCAACGCCAAACATAAAGGTGCTCAGGCTTTTTTCAATTTGGTGGATGTCGGCTTGCAGGGCGGTGGCGATGTTGGGCAGCGAGGGCAAGTAGGCATCAATGGAGAGCGGCATGATGGCGATGAGCATTGCCATTAAAAACGCCATTTGTTTGGTGGACAGGGGAGGGCGGGTTGTTTGCATGATGATGTGTGATAAAGAGACGAGGCAGCCTGAAACCGCGATGAGGTTTTTCAGGCTGCCTGAAAGGTGGTCAGAATGGGGCGGATTATACGCTTTGGCGGAAAAAGCTGAAATAGGATAATGGTTTATCGTGGGTTGTTTTTTGCAGCAGCATTCACGGCGTTATGCGCCTTTGATCGCCGCCAACACCGCTTCGGCGTGCCCCGCCACTTTCACCTTGCGCCATTCGTGCGCGATATTGCCTGCGGCATCCAACACAAAAGTGCTGCGCTCAATGCCAAGATGCTCTTTGCCGTAGAGTTTTTTCAATTTCAACACGCCAAATTGTTGGCACACCGTTTCGTCCGCATCGCTGAGCAAGGGGAAGGCAAAGCCTTGCTTGGCGCAGAAGTTTTGGTGGGTTTTCACGCTGTCGCGCGAGATGCCGACCACGGTGTAGCCCAAGGCTTGAAATTCGGGCAAAAGGCGGTTGAAGTCTAGCCCTTCGGTGGTGCAGCCTGCGGTGTGGTCTTTGGGGTAAAAATAAACAACGAGCGGCAGATGTTCTTGACTGTGGAAAATATCGCCGTTGGAAGAGGGGAGCGAGAATTGGGGCATGATGGGCTTTCGGGGTTAGGGTTGGTGTTGCACCGAACAGCGCTTTCAGGCTGCCGTTAAGCGCGATGGATAGGCAGCCTGAAAACAGATTAAACGATGGTAAACATGGCAAATAAACTTTCAGGCTGCCTTTGGGCGCAATAGAAGGGCTTTTACCTTGCATACAAGATTTTCAGGCTGCCTCAACGTATTAAGGCAGCCTGAAAACGGTTTTAAACGGATTACAAGATATTCAAATCGGAAACACGGTCATACATTTGCCCTGGTTCTTTGCCTTCTTCCCACAAGGTGATTTTCAGGCGCAAGTCGCTGGCGGATTCGGCTTGGCGCAAGGCTTCGTCTAGGGTGATGCGTCCTGCGGTGTAGAGTTTGAACAAGTCTTGGTCAAACGTTTGCATGCCTTCGGATTGCGAACGCTCAATCAAGCGCATCATCTCAATCAACTCGCCTTTCATCATATAGTCTGCCATGGCAGGCGAGTTAATCAGCAAGTCCACAATCGCAGTTCGCCCGCCTTCAATCAAGCGCGCCAAGCGTTGTCCAATGATGCCGACCACGTTGAGCGACAAGTCCAGCAACACTTGTTTGTGCTGTTCTTCGGGGTAGAAGTTCATGATACGTTCCACCGCTTGCACGGCGTTGTTCGCGTGAATCGTGAAGAATACCAAGTGGCCTGTTTGCGCCAATTGCAAGGCGTATTCCATGGTGTGTTCGTTACGCACCTCACCCACGCAGACCACATCAGGCGCTTGACGCATCGCAGATTGCACCGCCATAGACCAAGAGTTGGTGTCAATGCCCAATTCGCGTTGGGTAAAAATGCTTTTGATTGGCGTGTGGATGTATTCCACAGGGTCTTCAATGGTAACGATATGACCTGCGGCGTGTTTATTGCGCCAGTCTAGCATCGCCGCCATAGAAGTGGATTTACCTGAACCCGTTGCCCCTGCCAAAATAATCAAACCGCGCGGTTGCATAGCAAGTTCTTTCAAGCCTTGCGGCAGTTTCAAATCGTCCACCGTTAAGATTTTGGTGGTGATGCGCCGCCAAACCATGCCAACGTGCCCTTGCTCGTGATACGCGTTTACACGATAGCGCACACCTGTGGCAGATGTAACCGAATAGTTCAATTCCAGCTCTTCTTCAAAGCGGATGCGTTGTTCGTCGCTCATGGTGGAATACACCAAAACTTCGGTGTCTTGCGGCGTGAGCGGTTTCAGCGGCACGGGGGTGAGTTCGCCGTTGATTTTGAATGAAGGCGGAAAGTTCACGCTGATGAAAATATCGGAAGCCAAGCGTTTTTCGCATTCGGCAGACATTTTTTCCAACAAAGGATGCAACGCAGGTTTTTCTTTTTTCGCCATCACGCTGGCAACGGTTTTTTCAGATGTGGTTTTAGGTGCAGCTTGGGGCTTGGCTTGGTAATCGGTTACAAAGCCTTCCAATAAATTGGCTAAGCCAGCATTTGGGTTGTTTTGTTCTGACATGGTGGACTCTCTTTATGTTGGTTACACAATCATATCGGGGTTTTGCGCTTTGGCGCGGGCATCGGCGAGCGATACGATGTTGCGGCGAACCAAGTCTTGCAAGCATTGGTCAAGCGTTTGCATCCCGAAGTTTTGACCTGTTTGGATAGAAGATTGCATTTGGGCAATTTTGTTTTCACGAATCAAGTTACGAATCGCAGGGGTGGAAACCATGATTTCATGCGCGGCAACACGACCTTTGCCGTCTTTGGTTTTCAGCAGCGTTTGCGCGATTACGGCGCGCAACGATTCGGACAACATGGAGCGCACCATCTCTTTTTCGGCGGCGGGGAACACGTCAATAATACGGTCAATGGTTTTGGCGGCGGAGGTGGTGTGCAAGGTGCCAAATACCAAGTGCCCCGTTTCGGCGGCGGTCAATGCCAAGCCGATGGTTTCGGGGTCACGCATCTCGCCCACCAGAATAATATCGGGGTCTTCACGCAAGGCAGAGCGCAGGGCGTTGGCAAAGCTGTGGGTGTGTTCGCCCAATTCGCGTTGGTTGACCAAGCATTTTTTAGATTGGTGCACAAACTCAATCGGGTCTTCAATGGTGAGAATATGTGCGGCGTGGTTGTCGTTTACATAATCCATCATAGCGGCAAGCGTGGTGGATTTGCCTGAGCCTGTTGGCCCTGTTACCAACACCAAGCCGCGTGGGTTGTCGGCAATTTTTTGGAAAATGCGCGGAGCTTTGAGCTCTTCCAACGTCAATACTTTGCTGGGAATGGTACGCAACACGGCAGCAGGCCCGCGGTTGGTGTTAAATGCGTTCACACGAAAGCGGGCGATATTGGGCAGTTCAAATGAAAAGTCGGTTTCTAGGTTTTGTTGATAGTTTTTGCGTTGCAAGTCGTTCATGATGGAGCTAATCATTGTGCCGACTTCGTCTGCATTCATTTCGGGCAAGTTGATGCGGCGGATGTCGCCGTTTACGCGAATCATGGGGGGCAGACCTGCGGAGATGTGTAAGTCTGATGCTTTGTTCTTCACGCCAAATGCGAGAAGGTCGGTAATCTGCATAGCTGTGCTCATAATGATACCTTTTGCAAAAGTTGTTTAAATTAAACTTGTATTTTAAAGAATTTTCAGGCTGCCTGAAAGCAAATGTTAAGAAAGGTTGGGATTTTGTTGTATTTCAGGCTGCCGATTATTGATGCGATGCTGTGGTTTTGGCTGGGGGCAAAGCGAAGGCAGTATCATAAGATGTTTAAATCGTTTACACTTACGCCCTTATTTTCAGGCTGCCTCAGCCTTGTTTTAAAGATATAGGAAAACTGTTATGAAGCTGTTTTACACAATCATTAAACTTGTTATTTTGGCGATATTGCTGGTGTTTGCATTGATTAACACGGCAAAAGTGAGCTTTTTTTATCTGCCCAGCGAATCCATTGAATTGCCGTTGATTGTGATTTTGTTTGGCGCGTTTGTGGCGGGCGCGTTGTTCGGCTTGTTTGCGCTGTTTGGTCGCTTGATTCATCTGCGCAACGAGAATGCGCGTTTGCGTGCTGAAGTGCAAAAAAATGCTCGTTTGGCAACGCAGGATATTGCTGCGCCTGCGCCGATTAACGTAGCCAAAAAATAAGGCAAAACATGGAAAACACTGACCTACTTTGGTGGATGCTGATTCCGATTATCTTGCTGCCCGCGTTTTTTGCGATGGGCTGGTTTGCTGCGCGGATTGATATGAAAACCGTGCTCAAACAGGCAAAAACCGTGCCAGCGGGCTTTTACGCCAGCTTGGATGCGCTGGTGGATAAAAACACGGGGCGGGCGGCGCACAATCTTGCCGAAGTGATTGACCAGCAACAAAATTCGTATGATTTAAACCTAACGCTGGGCAAGCTCTATCGCCAGCGTGGCGAAAACGACAAAGCCATCGCCATGCACAAAGCCTTGCTGGATTCGCCCGACACGGTGGGCGACAAGCGCACGCGCGTGTTATACGAGCTGGGCTTGAATTATCAAAGTGCTGGCTTGGTGGACAGAGCGGAGCAGATTTTCTTGGAATTAAAACAAGGCAATATGGCAAAGCAGGCGAATGAATTGCTGTTGAATATTTATCAGCAAGACCGCGATTGGGAGCAAGCCATCGCCACCGCGCAGCTTTTGGCGCACGATGAGCAGACTTATCAATTTGAAATGGCGCAGTTTTATTGCGAAATCGCGCAGGGCGAATTGTTTAAATCGCAGTTTGAGTCTGCTCGTGCGCATATTCAGGCTGCCTTGTCTGCCAACAAAAAATGCAGCCGCACCAACATGATTTTGGGCGATATTGAGCAAAAGCAGGGCAACTTTCAGGCTGCCATTGATGCCTACACCGCGATTGAGAAGCAAAACCACGCTTATTTGAGCATGATTGGTGAGCGGTTGTATGACGCTTATGACGCGCTGGGCAAGGCGCAAGATGGCTTGGATGTGTTGATTGGTTACGCCAAAACCTTCCCACAGCTGGATTTGAATAATGTGATTTACGAAAAATCGCTGCTGCTGTGGGGCGAGGAAAAAGCCAACCAAACGATGGTGGAGCTGGTGCGCATCAAGCCCGATTTAAACGGCATGTACCGCCTGCTGGGCTTGCAGATGAGCGATTTGAACCCGCAATGGAAAGCCGATGCCGATATGATGCGCAATGTGATTGGGCGGCAGGTGCAGCGCAGTTGGATGTATCGCTGCCGCAACTGCCATTTTAAATCGCAAGTGTTTTTCTGGCATTGCCCCGCGTGCAACAAATGGGAAACGTTTACCCCGAATAAGATTGAAGTGTGATGGCGCATTATCGTTTTCAGGCTGCCTAGGTGGATAGGCAGCCTGAAAAGTATTTTAGGAAAGAGTATGTTTAAAAACAAACAACAATGGTTTGTGCTGGTGTTAATTGTGTTGCTGGCGATAGGCAAGCAATGGCTGGCGAGTAGGCAAAGTCAACAGCCAAGCGCGCCACAAATAACCACAACACAAAGCCAGCCGCAGCCTGGCATGGATGCGCCAAGGCAGCCTGAAAAAGCTGCGCCGTCTGCCGACTTTGAACGCGTTTTGCAACAAGCCTATCAAAACCAGCAAAGCGATTTGCAAATTCAAGGCAGCGGGCGCGTGATTAAAACCCTGCCCGATGACACCAAAGGCACGCGCCATCAACGCTTTATTGTGAAACTTGCTAGCGGACAAACCTTGCTGTTTGCCCACAATATAGACCTTGCGCCGAAAATTAGTGGCTTGAAAAAAGGCGACAGCATCGCGTTTAACGGCGAATACGAATGGAGCGAGCAAGGCGGCGTTATCCATTGGACGCACAAAGACCCGAGCCGCCGCCATGCCGATGGCTGGCTGGAACACGAAGGGCAGCGGTATGAATAGCGGCATAAACGTTTTCGCTTCACTGAACTTCGTTTCAAGCTGCCTTTGCGCGATTAAGGCAGCCTGAAACCTAAAATTCATCCCAATCATCAGGGCGATGCTTTGCCGCCGCCCAAATAAACGCGTAATAAATCAGATAAAGTATTATCAGCACCGCACCAATTGCTTTTGCCAGCGCGGGAAAAACCAAGTTCAGCCCATATAACGCGCAGCCCGCAATTGTGAGCCACAAATGCCCACGCAGCGACGGATAGCGATAAGTCATGCGGTCAATATAGTGTTGGCGATCAAAGCGCTCGCGCAACCAGTTTTTCACATCATCCAACATGGTTTTCTCCTTTTGCATACGGTTTCAGGCTGCCTTTACCGTATTGTATTCCCGTTGAAAAAAACACAAAAGGCAGCCTGAAAGATTGCTTATGCCCCAAACCGCCCAAATCATCACCAGCTACGGCAGGCGCTACATCGTCCGCACCGCCAACCAGCAAACCTACGAAGCCAGCACGCGCAGCAAACGCACCGACTACGCCTGCGGCGATTTTGTCAACATCCAAATCATCAACGACGAACAAGCCGTGATTGAAAGCGTGCAACCGCGCCAAAGCCTGCTTTATCGCCAAGACGCATGGAAATCCAAACTCATCGCCGCCAATGTAACCCAGCTTTTGATTGTCATCGCCGCCGAGCCCAGCCCCAGCGAAGCCCTGCTGCAACGCGCCCTGATTGCCGCCGAAGCCGCGCACATCCGCGCCGTGATTTTGCTCAACAAAGCCGATTTGCCCGGCACTGCCGCGCTGCAAGCCAAATTGTCGTTTTACGAACAATTGGGCTATAAAATCATCACGTTAAGCGCACTGGGCGATGTGAACAGCCTGCGCCAGCAACTGCGCGGCGAAACCAATATCCTGCTGGGGCAAAGTGGCATGGGCAAATCCACGCTTACCAACGCGCTGCTCGGCGAAGCCATCGCCCGCACCCAAACCATCTCCGCCGCGCTGGATTCGGGCAAGCACACCACCACCCACGCGCAATTGTACGATTTAGACGCAAGCACCAAGCTGATTGACAGCCCAGGTTTGCAAGAATTTGGCTTGCATCATTTGGCAGCGGCGGATTTGCTGCATTATTTTCCCGATTTAAAACAACTGATTGGGCAATGTCGTTTCCACAATTGCACCCATCGCGCCGAACCTAATTGCGCGCTGAAAGCGGCGGCGGAGCGCGGTGAAGTATCGGCGGAGCGTGTGGCGTTGTTGCAAAAAATTACGGATGAATTGCTGCGCTGATGTGCGAAGCATAAAAGGCAGCCTGAAAACGTGATTGGGCGTTTGGCTGCCTTTGGACTTTTGTAAAGGGTTTGGCTTATTCAACGTGCCATTTGGCGATGAGCCGTCGCCGCTCTATTTTGCTGCGGGCGTTGTCTAGGCTTTCGTGTACCACAAAAAAGGCAGCCTGAAAACGAGCATGAACCCGTTTTCAGGCTGCCTTTTGCGTGGCGGATGGGCGAGTGAGGGTTTTAAATCAAACTTCTGCCAGCCGTTTCAACACTTCCTCGCGTCCCAGCATGGCGAGCACCGCATCCACGCTGGGCGTTTTGGCGGTGCCGCACACGGCAAGGCGCAGCGGCATGCCCAGTTTGCCCATTTTGATGCCTTCGGCTTCGCAGAACGGGGCAAACAGCGCGTGGATGCCTTCCGCCGTCCAATCGCCTTCGGGCAGCGCGGCGAGTTTGGCGGTGAAACGGTGCATCCGCGCGGGGGCTTCGTCGTCCCAATGTTTTGTCACGTCGGAGGCATCGGGCGTGGCTTTGGCGTAGAAATAGGCGCATTCGGTGGCGAGCGCGTTCAAATCTTGGGCGCGGTCTTTCACCAGCGCGATCACGTCTGCCAGTTTCAGGCTGCCTGAAACGCGGATGCCTTGCTGAGCCAAGCGTGGGGCGACCAGATCGGCAAGGCGTTGGTTGTCGGCGGCTTTGATGTGTTCGCTGTTTATCCACATCAGTTTTTTGCTGTCCATGCGGCTGGGCGATGCGGATACGTCTTTTAAATCAAACCATTGCACGAATTGTTCCATGCTGAAAAATTCGTTGTCGCCGTGCGCCCAGCCCAGCCGCGCAAGGTAGTTCAACATAGCTTCGGGCAGGATGCCCATGTCGGCAAATTCGGTGATGGCAACGGTGTCGCCGCTGCGTTTGGAGATTTTTTTGCCTTGCTCGTTCAAAATCATCGGTAGGTGCGCGTATTGCGGCGGGGTTGCGCCCAATGCTTTGAAAATATTGATTTGTTTGGGCGTGTTATTTACATGGTCGTCGCCGCGAATCACATGGGTGATGCCCATGTCAAAATCGTCCACCACCACGCAGAAGTTGTAGGTGGGGGTGCCGTCGGCGCGGGCGATAATCAGGTCGTCGAGCGCGGCGTTGGGGATGCTGATGTTGCCTTTAACTAGGTCGTGCCATTGGGTTACGCCATCCAGCGGGTTTTTGAAGCGGACAACGGGTTGGATGTCGGCGGGGATGGGCGGCAGGGTTTTGCCTGCTTCGGGTCGCCAGCGGCGGTCGTAGGTGGCGGTGCCTTCGCGTTCGGCTTTTTCGCGCATGGCGGCGAGTTCTTCTTTGCTGCAATAGCAGTAATAGGCGTGTCCGCTGGCGAGCAGTTGTTGGATAAGCTCTTTATAACGCGGGAAATTTTGTGTTTGGTAAACGATGTGGTCGCGGTTGTCGGCGTGTAAGCCTACCCAGTCCATGCCTTGCAGGATGATTTGCACGCTTTCGGCGGTGGAGCGTTCTAGGTCGGTGTCTTCAATGCGCAGCAGAAATTCGCCGCCGTGATGTTTGGCAAATGCCCATGAATACAGGGCGGTGCGCACGCCGCCGATGTGCAGATAGCCTGTGGGACTGGGGGCAAAACGGGTTTTGATGGTCATGTTTGGTCTTTCTGTTGGATGGGGTTAAATGGGTTTTTCAGGCTGCCTGAAAGGGGGGAAATCGGCGCGTATTTTAACAAAACGAGCGATCGCCAAAAGGCAGCCTGAAAATGGTGGTACGTGTTGGGCTTTGCAATGTTGCCAAAACACGCGTTATGCGTTTTCAGGCTGCCTCAATCCTCCGCCCACGGATCGGGGCGGCGTTGGCGTTTGACTAGGATGCGCACCGCGCCATCGTTGCCTTTGTGCGGTTCGCAGTAGGCGAGCACGTCGGGATGCGCCATCAGCCAGCGGCGCACCAGATTTTTCAGCACGGGGGTGTAGCCCGATGAACCCAAGCCGCTGCCGTGGATGATTTCGCCGCACACGCCACGCCGTTTCACAAATTCAATAAATTCGTTGAGCACTTGCTGGGCTTCTTCTTGCGTGTAGCCGTGCAAATCCACATCGGCGACGACTTCGTAATGCCCGTTTTGCAGGCGTTTGATGTCGTTTGCGCCTTGTCCGTTTTTGCTGAATGTGGCGGGGATTTCTAGCTGCACGCCGTCGCCCACATAAAAATAGTTTTCTTCGCCCAAGTCGTTTGCCTGCTGGCGCGGCTTGATGGCTTTTTTGCTGGCGGGGGCGACGTATTGATTGGTGTTTTTAATCGGGATTACGTCTTTCATCAGCTCGCTGAAATTGACTTCGGCTTCTTGCGCGGCTTGCTGTTTGGCTTGCGCTTCGGCGGCGCGGCGGGCGGCGGTTTGCGCTTGGGCTTGTTTGTGCAGGGCTTTGAGTTGGTCTTGGTAGTTCATGGTGGGACTTTCGGGGGATGATTGGGGCAGCCTGAAAACGCAAATGGCGCGGCGATGGCTTGTTGCCAAATAGCATTGAGTTGTCGGCGAGCCGCCACGTTCCATCGGATGCGTTTGCCAAGGCAGCCTGAAAATGGGTAACGCGGTTTCAGGCTGCTTCAGGCTGCCTTTTTGGTCAGCAACACGCCGCTTTCAATATGCGGGGTAAACGGAAACTGGTCAAACAGCGCGGTGGCTTGGATGGCGTGGGTTTGCGTGAGCGTTTGCAAATTGGCGGCGAGCGTTTCGGGGTTGCACGACACATAAATAATGCGGTCAAACTGGGCAACCAGTTGCAGCGTTGCGTTGTCTACGCCTGCGCGGGGAGGGTCTATAAAAATGGTGGAAAAATCGTAATCCGCCAGCGCAATGCCGCTTTCGGCTAGGCGGCGAAAGGTGCGGCAGCCTGAAAACGCTGCGGTGAACTCTTCGGCGGATAAACGGGCGATTTGGATGTTATCCACTTGATTATGCGCGATATTCCATTGCGCAGCGGCAACGGATGTTTTGGACACTTCGGTTGCCAGCACGCGGCGAAAGTGGCGCGATAAGGGCAGCGTGAAATTGCCGTTGCCGCAATACAATTCCAGCAAATCGCCGCCCGCGCCTTGCGCTTGTTGGCACGCCCACGCCAGCATGGCTTGGCACACGATGGCGTTGGGCTGGGTGAAGCTGCCTTCGTATTGGCGATAGGCAAAGGTTTGCCCGTTTTCCGTCAGCTGCTCGGTTACAAAGTCTTGGCTGAGCACGATTTTTTGCCCTTTGCTGCGCCCGATGATGTGGATGTTGAACTCGTGTTCCAAGGCGCGGGCGGCGGTTTGCCAGTCATCATCCAGCTTGCGGTGGTAAATCAGCGTAACCAGCATTTCGCCGCTGAGCGTGGCGAGAAATTCGCATTGGTAGAGCCGCGTTTTCAGCGATGGGCAGCCTGAAAGGCGTTCCAGCAAGCGCGGCATGAGCGCGTTGATGCTGCTGTGGGCAGCCTGAAATTGGGTGAGCTTAATCAGCGATGCGCCCGATGCTTTTTGCCCGCTGGCAAACATGGCGTAGCTGATTTGTTCGTTTTCGTGCCAAATGCGAAATTCGGCGCGCATGCGGTAGCCGCTTTCGGGCGATGGGAACACTTGCGGCGCGGGCGCGGCAAAGGGGGCGAGTAGGGCGGCAAGACGTTGGGTTTTTTCGGCAAGTTGGGCGGTGTAGGGCATGGTGGTGCTGTGGAGTAAATAAAAAAGGCAGCCTGAAAATAGCTTAAACGGCGTTTTCAGCCTTGCGCATTGCGCTGCGGCATACCCCTTTATACCCAAATCAAAGATTTGGACAAAGGGGCAAGGCTGCCTTAAATTATAAGCGCTAAGCCATGTAAACAAAACCAACACGGCGATTTAAATCCTAGAACCTGTTCAAAATCCCTGCGCGGCTGCCACTAACGCATCTTGGCTGCATGACTGCGTTGCAAAACTTGGCAATAGTCTCGCTATTGCCTGCGTTTTGCGTCTTGTTCTGCAACCCATCTGCATCAGCGGACAGCTCGTGCAGAGACTTTGAACAGGTTCTTAACTCATCAAGCGGCTAAGTTTACAAAACTTGATGCGCGACATATTTTTCCATTTTAAACAGGCGTAGCATTACGCCATCAGAAATTGTGAAATTTAACTTCAAAAAGTTTGTTTAACCACGCAGCCCACAAAGCTGCATTTTTTAGGAGTATTTATCCATGTCTCCCATTACGCACGGTCCACTGGACAGTATTTGGCTGTCGGCATTGGTGGCAGCGATTCCTATCGTATTGTTTTTGCTCGGCTTAACCGTGTTAAAACTCAAAGGCTTGCATGCCGCCATGCTCACCTTGGTGGCAACGCTGGTGCTGTCGTTTTATCCGTTTAACCTGCCTTTTGCCAAAGCGTTTGCCGCCGTGGCATCGGGCTTTTTGGCAGGTTTTTGGCCCATTGGCTACATCATCATCATGGCGATGTGGCTTTACCGCTTAACCGTTGCCACAGGCAAAATTGAAGTCATCAAAGGCTCGCTGACCATGGTTTCTGCCGACCAACGCATCCAATTATTGCTGATTGGCTTCTGCTTTGGCGCGTTCTTGGAAGGTGCGGCGGGCTTTGGCGTGCCGATTGCCATTTGTAGCGTGATGCTGGCTGCGTTGGGTTTCAACCCATTGCAAGCAGCGATGCTGTGCTTGGTTGCCAACGCGGCTGCGGGCGCGTGGGGCGCGATTGGTATCCCCGTGGCGATTGTGGATACGCTTAAAGGACTGGATGGCGTAACTGCGTTGGGCGTATCGCGCGCAGCCAATACCACTTTACCGATTGTTGCCGCCAGCGTGCCTTTCTTGCTGGTGTGGATTTTGGATGGCATCAAAGGCGTGAAAGAAGTTTTGCCTGCTTTGTTGGTTACTTCTGTGGTGTTTACCGTGTCGCAAATGGCTGTGAGCTATTTCTTGGGCCCTGAATTGGTGGATATTGTTCCTCCATTGCTCTCTTTGGCTGCTTTGGCTGGGCTGTGCACCCAATGGAAACCGAAAAACATTTTCCGTTTGGTGGCAGAAGACGAAAACAGCAAAGCAAAATTTTCCGCAGGGCAAATCGTGGATGCTTGGATGCCGTTCGTGTTGCTGAGCATCACGGTGATTATTTGGAGCATGCCGTTCTTTAAAGAAGTATTTACCAAAGGCGCATTAACGTTCACCACCATTGCTTTGGATGTGATGCCCGGTGAAGGCGAAGAGCTAGTTAAGCTGGATTTGGGCAAAGCCACAGGCACAGCGATTTTGGTGGCAACGCTAATTAGCATCGGCATGAGCAGCAAAACCTTGTCGTTTGGCAAAGCGGTTGGCGTGTTAAAAGAAACGTTTAAATCGTTCTTAATCGCCATTATTACCATTTCTTGCATCTTGGCGATTGCCAAATTGATGACGTCCACAGGCATGACCAAAGTGTTGGGCGAAGCTATCGCCGAAACAGGCAAAATTTTCCCATTGCTGTCTCCCATCTTGGGCTGGGTTGGCGTGTTTATGACCGGCTCGGTGGTGAACAACAACACCTTGTTTGCGGGCGTGCAAAGCACGGTGGCAGGCAAGCTGGGCATTGACCCCAATATGCTGGTGAGCGCCAACACCGCCGGCGGCGCGATGGGTAAACTGGTATCGCCCCAATCCATCACCATTGCCACAGGCGCGTTGGGCAAAACAGGCGAAGAATCTGCCGTGCTGAAATTGGTGCTGCGATACAGCCTTGCCTTGCTGGCGTTTGTTTGTGTGTGGACGTTTGTTCTATCGCTGGTGTTGGAGTCGGCAGCGCATTGATGCAAACAAATATGATGTAAACAAAAGCACTCTGGTTGAACGGAGTGCTTTTTTGTTGGCGCGATAAGGCAGCCTGAAAACGGGGGAAGGGGTTTTCAGGCTGCCTTTGCGTGTGGAAACTCAATGCTTGGCAGCCTGAAAATATAAAAAGAGCCGAATCAATCGGCTCTTCTTTTGGCTTGGCTTATTTCCAATAATTATTCGCAGCGGCGACGGTTTGGAAATGGATAGCGATTACTTGGGATACCAGCGTTAAGCTGTCGGCATCGTTTTCGTAAACAGGGCGCAATTTGCTGCGGATTTCGGGATCGGGCTGGGTGTATTTCACGCCCATGCGCGCCAGCTTGATGGCGAGTTCGTAGCCTTCTTGTGGCGTGTCGGTGATGAGTGAAGTGATCCATGGTTCCATGATTTTTCCTTGTTGTAGTGGTTTGAAAGGCGCGCATTGTAAAGAATTAGCAAGGGTGAAGCAAACGCATAAAGGCAGCCTGAAAATGGGAGCAGGGCGTTTTGGCTTTGCTATGCGGGCGGCTTATGCCTTAAAATTTTGGTTTTATGCCCCAGCTGATGCGGGCGGGTAATCTGAGTGCTGTTGTTGTAAACATTTAGATTAGATTCAAGCCCCAAAGGCAGCCTGAAAGCCGCAAAACCTGTTTTCATGCTGCCTTTTAGGCGGATTAGGGCAGCTTGCGTAGTGAAACTTCCCACCTAGAAAGCCCCCACATGAACCCCGAAACCCTGTTCCCAAAAAAATCCATCCCCGAAAACACGCCGCCCGAACTTGCTGCTTTCAACAGCCCAAGCTACGTCAATGCCCTTGCCACCTTGGATTTAGCCAGCGAAACCTATGGCGACGCATCCTTGTTCAACGCTGCCAAAGCCGTCCGCGCCAACCGCTATCTGTGGCAGGAATATCCCGAATTGCGCGGAGAATATTGGCAAATCGGCAGCTCGGGACAGGGTGATTTCTGGCTGCTGCGCTGCGACGGCAACATCTGTTGGTACGACCACGATTTAGGCGAAATCACGCCCGCCGCCATCACCGATTTCGGCATCACCTTTGAGCAGTTTTTGGAACTGTCCTACTATCTCAACCAAGCATGGCAAGCCTTGGATGCCGATGAACACCATTTTGCCGTCCGCGAGCACAGGCAGGATTTCGCCAACGCGCTCAACCGCATCGCGCAAGGCTTGTTTGACCGCTATCCCTACAGCTATTTTGACTAACCGTTTTCAGGCTGCCTTGATGCCGTTTGAAGTGCCAAAGGCAGCCTGAAACCCGCTTTTCAGGCTGCCTCTGCTATAATTCCGCCCCTTGTTTTTACTCAAATTTTCACACGTCAAACCATGTCCCAGCCCGATTTAGACCAAACCCTTTGCAAAGACCGCCACTTTCTCAAACGCGCATTCAGGAAGCCTGAAAAGTTTGGCGGCATTGCCAGCGTGGAGCGCAAATACCAAAAATCCCACGATATTTTCTTAAAACGCCAAGCCGCGTTGCCCAAGCCTGAGTTTGATAACACCCTGCCTGTGCACGAGCGTTTGGACGACATCAAAACCGCCATTCAAAACCATCAAGTAACCATCATCTGCGGCGAAACGGGTTCGGGCAAAACCACTCAGTTGCCCAAAATCTGTTTGGAACTTGGGCGCGGGGCGGCGGGTTTGATCGGGCACACGCAGCCGCGCCGTTTGGCAGCGCGTTCGGTTGCCGAGCGCATTGCCGAAGAACTGGGGCAGCCCATTGGGCAGGCGGTCGGCTACAAAGTGCGCTTCAACGACAACACCTCGCGCGATGCCAACATCAAGCTGATGACAGACGGCATCCTGCTTGCTGAAACGCAAACCGACCGCTATCTCGCCGCCTACGACACGCTGATTATCGACGAAGCTCACGAACGCAGCCTGAATATTGATTTTCTGTTGGGCTACCTAAAACAGCTCCTACCGCGTCGCCCCGATTTAAAAGTCATCATCACCTCCGCCACCATTGACGCCGAGCGCTTTTCCCGACATTTCAACAACGCCCCCGTATTGGAAGTGAGCGGGCGCACTTATCCCGTGGAAATCCGCTACCGCCCGATTAACGAGCGCGACGAAGACGAAGCGGAAATGGACATCCCCGAAGCAATTGTGGACGCGGCGGACGAACTCGCGCGGCTGGGCGACGGCGATATTTTGGTCTTCCTGCCCGGTGAGCGCGAAATCCGCGAAGCCGCCCAAACCCTGCGCAAATCCCCGCTGCGCCGCAACGACGAAATCCTGCCCCTGTTCGCACGCCTGTCGCACGCCG
>CAUQQW010000047.1:0-16437 GCA_963520365.1 uncultured Kingella sp. | reverse complement strand
ACACTCTTGCTTGTTGGAAATGTTATTGGGTGTTTCTTATTTTGTTTAACTATAAAACAGCATTGAAAAGCGTTTCAGGCTGCCCAAACCTTACGCCAACTCTTCGTTCACAATCTCGCGCACGCCGCCCGCATCGTCAATCAGCTCAATGCCAATCGCGTCTATGCCGTCGCGTTGCAACTGCGCGAACGAAATCGTCTCGCCGTTTATCAGCTCAACCGTGCCGTTTTCATCGCAAAAATCGTCGCGTTCTTCTTCATAATCAATGTTGTAAAACACGGTGATGCGGATTTGGTAACGCTGCTCGTCCAAGTCTTGCAGCGGGCGGTTGGCGATGGCATCGGCGCTGTATTCGTCGCAAAACAGCGCGTTGTAGCCGTGCGCCGCGCCGTCAAACAGCAAGGCTTCGCTGCCGCTGGCGGGGTCTAGGGCAACCAGTTTGGCGGGCACATCGCCGCGGGCAACCAAGCAGCCTTGTTTAAATTCGCCGAAATAGCGCAGGGCTAGGCGGTCGTTGCCGTTGATGGCAAAGATGAATTCGTGCCGAATGCCGTCGGCATCGCTTTTCAGGCTGCCTGAAAGCACATGGTTTTCGTAATATGTCGGGATGGGCATTGTTGTCTCCTTATGCTTTAAAGGCAGCCTGAAAACGAATATTTCCGTTTTCAGGCTGCCTATCGGTTACGGCTGTTTACAAGGTTCGTGCCACTTCAATCACATCAAAGCATTCCAGCACATCGCCTTCGGCAATGTCGTCATAGCCTTTAATCATCAAGCCGCATTCAAAGCCCATGCGCACTTCTTTCACATCGTCTTTGAAGCGTTTGAGCGAAGACAATTCGCCCGTGTGGATGACCACGTTGTTGCGGATGATGCGAACATGGCTGTCGCGTTTCACCACGCCGTCGGTAACCATACAGCCGGCAATATTGCCCACTTTGGAAACCGTAATCACTTGGCGGATTTCCACCGTGCCTGTTTGCTGTTCTTTCTCTTCGGGCTTCAACATACCGCTCATCGCCGCTTTCACATCGTCGATGGCATCGTAGATGATGTTGTAGTAGCGGATTTCCACGTCTTCATTTTCCGCCAGCTTGCGTGCCGAGCCGTCTGCGCGCACGTTAAAGCCGATAATCAACGCGCCCGAAGCAATCGCCAAGTTCACGTCGCTCTCGGAAATGCCGCCCACGCCGCTGTGCAACACGCTCACTTTCACCTCGTCGGTGGACAGTTTTTGCAGGCTGCCCGCCAAGGCTTCGTAAGAACCCTGCACGTCTGCCTTGATGATGACCGACAGGTTTTGCGCGGCATTTTCGCCCATGTTGTTGAACATATTTTCCAGCTTGGCGGCTTGTTGCTTGGCAAGGCGCACATCGCGGTATTTGCCTTGGCGGAACAGCGCCACTTCACGCGCTTTTTTCTCGTCTGCCAACACCAGCGCGTCTTCGCCTGCGTTGGGCACATCCGACAAGCCCAAAATTTCCACGGGGATAGACGGCGTGGCAACATCAATCGGCTTGCCTGTTTCATCCAGCATGGCGCGAACCTTACCAAACGCCGTGCCCGCCAACAGCATATCGCCTTTGTGCAGCGTGCCGCTTTGCACCAGCAAGGTAGCCACCGCACCGCGACCTTTGTCCAAACGCGCTTCCACGATGATGCCTTTGGCAGGCGCATCCACAGGCGCTTTCAGCTCCAATACTTCCGCTTCCAGCAACACGGCTTCCAGCAATTTATCAATGTTCGTGCCTTTTTTCGCCGAAACATCAATAAATTGCACATCGCCGCCCCATTCGTCCGACACGACTTCGTGTTGGGTCAATTCTTGGCGGATGCGCTCGGGGTTAGCGGCTTCCTTATCAATCTTGTTTACCGCCACCACCAAAGGCACACCTGCGGCTTTGGCGTGGGCAATCGCTTCCACCGTTTGCGGCATCACGCCATCATCGGCAGCCACCACCAAAATCACAATATCGGTCGCCTGCGCACCACGCGCCCGCATCGCAGTAAACGCTTCGTGCCCTGGCGTGTCTAGGAATGTAACCACGCCTTTGGGCGTTTCCACATGATACGCGCCGATGTGCTGCGTGATGCCGCCCGCTTCGCCTGCCACCACTTTACTGCGGCGGATGTAGTCCAACAGCGAAGTTTTACCGTGGTCCACGTGTCCCATCACCGTAACAACGGGTGGGCGTGGCAGCAATTCGGCGTTGCTGCTGGCTTCTTCGCCCAAGAAAGCATCGGGGTCGTCAATGGCGGCGGGCTTGCCGATGTGTCCCATCTCTTCCACCACAATCAGAGCGGTTTCTTGGTCTAGCGATTGGTTGATGGTAACCATCATGCCCATTTTCATCAGCGTTTTTACCACTTCCACGCCTTTCACCGCCATTTTGTGCGCCAAATCGGCAACGGTGATGGTTTCGGGTACTAATACTTCATGCACCACAGGCTCGGTGGGCGCTTGAAAGCCATGTTGATTGGGTTCTAATTTCAGTTTTTTGCCTTTTTTGCCGCCACGCACGCGCTCGTCATCACCACCGCGACCGCTGCGCGCGTCTTTGCCGCCTTTGCCTTTGCCGCCACGGCTGCCACGCATTTCGTCATCATCGCGACTGCTGCGGCGGTCGTCTTTTTTGCGACTGCCGCTGCTGGGGTTTTCAGGCTGTCCTGGTTGCTGTGCGGGCGAAGCGGTTTTCAGGCTGCCCGAGGCGTTGCCTGGTTTGCCGCCTGCTTTTTGTTCCGCTTTTTGGCGTTTGGCTTCTTCGGCTTTTTTCTCTAATTTTTCTTCGCTTGGCTTGGCAATGCGCTGCCCTTTGCCATCTTTGCCGTCTTTCTTGGCGGCAGCGGCTAAACGCGCTTCTTCTGCCGCTTGCAATTTAGCTTCTTCGCGGCGTTTGCGGCGCTCTTCGCGCTCGGCTTTTTCGCGTGCCAATTGCTCTTGCGCCTCGCGCAATTTGGCGGCGCGGTCGGCTTCTTCGCTGCGGCGTTCTGCCTCAGCAGCGTTCACCACTTCCACAGGCGTGGGCAATGGCTCGGGCGCGGCTTCTTTTTTCTTGCTGTTTTTGCGTTTTTTCTGATTGCCTTCGCTGGCTTTTTCAGGCTGCTCTTGTTTGCTCGCTGCGTTTTTTTCGCTAACTGCGTTTTCAGGCTGCGTTTGCGCTTGGGCAACAGGCTCAGCCGCGGGTGTTACCGCTTCGCTTGCGCTCTCAGCCGTTTGCGCGTTTTCAGGCTGCTTTTCTGCCTTGGCAGATTTACCCGCACGCACGCGTTCGGCTTCGGCTTGCGCGGCGCGACGTTTTTCCTCGCGCTCGGCGGCTTCTTGCTCGGCAGCGGCGGCGTTTTCAGGCTGCCCTTGCTCGGCAGCTTGTGCTACGGCATCGTTTTCGCTGTTCAGGCTGCCTGAAACTTCGGCGGCGGCATTTTCTGCGTTGGCAGCGTTTTCAGGCTGCCCTTCTTGTTCTGCTTTAAGCTGCGCCAACAATTCTTCTTTGGAAACGGCGCGGCGGCGTTTTTTTACAACCACTTCGGTGTCGGTTGCAGACACGGTTTTTCGGCTAGTCATCTTTGTTTATTCCTTATGCATTCTCTTCTTCGGCGAACCAGTGCGCGCGGGCAGCCAGAATCACTTGTTCGGCTTCTTCGTTGCTCACGCCTGTAATTTCAATCAGCTCGGCAACAGACAGTTCCGCCAAATCATCGCGTTTGGTGATATTCGCCTCTGCCAAATCGCGCAACATATCCTCATCCACGCCGTCCAAAATTCTCAAATCTTCATCAATCTCGTTGAGCTTGGCTTCGGCTTCTTCTGCGGCTTTAAGCACCACTTCGCGCGCCTTAGCACGCAAGCGCTCGGCAAGCTCGGCATCAAAGCCTTCCACTTCTTGCAACTCGCTGGCAGGCACATAAGCCACTTCTTCCACGCTGTCAAAGCCCTCGTTCACCAGCGCATCGGCAATCTCTTCCGACACTTCCAGCTGCTCAACAAACAGATTACGCGCCGCCGCGCTTTCGGCTGCGGTGCGCTCTTCGGCTTCTTGCAGCGTCATGATGTTCAACTGCAAGCCCGTTAATTCGGCAGCCAAGCGCACGTTTTGCCCGCCGCGCCCAATTGCCAAGGCAAGCTGGTCTTCGGCAACAATCACGTCCACCGAGTTCAACTCGTCGTCAATCACAATGCGGCTCACTTGCGCGGGCGAAAGCGCGTTAATCACAAATTGCGCGGTGTCGTCTGACCACAGCACCACATCAATGCGCTCGCCGCCAATTTCGTTGGACACGGCGTTCACACGCGAACCGCGCACGCCAATGCACGTTCCTTGCGGATCAATGCGCTGATCGCGCGCCAGCACGGCGATTTTGGCGCGTTGCCCAGGGTCGCGCGCCACTTCTTTAATTTCCAACAAGCCATCGGCAATTTCAGGCACTTCTTGGGCAAACAATTCGCGCACAAAATCAGGCGCGGTGCGGCTGAGCAACACTTGCTTGCGCCCGCCGTTGAATTCTTCCAGCTTCCAAAACAGCGCGCGGATGCGATCACCGCTGCGATAGTTTTCACGCGGCAGCATTTGCTCACGCGGAATCAGCGCATCCAATTTGGGTGCCAGCTCCACGATGATACCGTGGCGCTCCATGCGTTTTACCGTGCCCGTTACGATGTTTTCGCGCGTTTCCAAAAAGTGATTCAAGATTTGCTCGCGCTCGGCATCGCGGATGCGCTGCAAGATGATTTGCTTGGCGGTTTGCGCGGCTTGTCGCCCAAAGGCTTCGTTGGGCAATTCTTCTTCGTAATAATCGCCCACGCTGATTTGGATTTCAGGCTGCTCTTCTTGAATTTGCTCAATGGTTTTTTCTAGCTCGGGATAGGTGTAGTCCAAGTCTTCCACGATGAGCCATTTGCGGATGGTTTTGTAGTCGCCTGTTTCGCGGTCAATGCGGATTTCCAAATCCATTTGCTCGCGGTCGGCTTTTTTCTTGGCGGCGATGCCCAGCGCCACTTCCAGCGCTTCAAATACAATTTCGTTGCTTACGTTTTTTTCGCTTGCCAAGGCTTCGGCAAGTAGCAAAATCTCTTTGCTCACGTTGATTCTCCTGAATGTTTAAAATTTGAATTCGGGTTTGATGCGGGCTTTGTCTATGTTGCTCAATTCAATGTGTGCGGTTTTGCCGTCAAACGATAAAGTGAGCATTTGCGTGTTGGCATCAAAGGCTTCAATGCGCCCAATGAAGTTTTTTTGCCCATCTACGGGCAGGCGGGTTTTCAGCTTCACTTGGCTGCCAGCAAAGCGGATGAAATCTTCGGCTTTTTTGAGCGGTCTATCCAAGCCAGGGCTGGAAATTTCTAGGTTTTTGTAGTCAATATCTTCCACCATAAACACGCGGCTAAGGTGGTTGCTAACGGCGGCGCAGTCGTCCACGGTGATGCCGCCTTCTTTGTCAATAAACACGCGCAAGGTGCCTTGCGCGGTGAGTTCGTGATCCACCAGCTCGTAGCCAAGCCCGGGCAGGGTGGTGTCTAAAATGCTTTGAATGTCCATATTTTCTTGTTTACAAAGTGTATAAATACAAAAAAATGACCGCGTGGGTCATTTTTCGTGTGAGGGTGAAAAATTGGCGCAATTATAAGGCTTTTGGCTTGAAATGAAAAGGATTGTTTTGCAATCGGCAGCCTGAAAAGGGGGAATTTTGCGGGCGGATGGGTGCGCGAGATGCAAAAGGGGTTAAAGGGATGGTGCGTTAGTGATTTTCAGGCTGCCTGAAAGCCTGCATAATGCGCGTTTTTGTTTTCAGGGAAGATAACAAGATGTCTGAATTGGATAAGATTTTGGCTTATAACGCGTCGTTTGTGGATGCCGAGCAGTATGCGGCGTATCAAACCAATAAATACCCCGAACGCAAGCTGGCGATTTTGTCGTGCATGGACACGCGGATTGTGGAGCTGATTTATGCGGCGCTGGGGGTGAAAAATGGCGATGTAAAGATGATTCGCAACGCGGGGGCGGTGGTATCGCATCCTTGGGGCTCGGTGATGCGTTCGCTGTTGGTGGCGGTGTTGGAATTGCGCGTGGAAGAGATTATGGTGATCGCGCATTTTGACTGCGGGATGCGCGGGCTAACGGCGCAATCTATGCTGAATGCGGCGCAGGCGCGTGGAATTCCTGCCGACCGCATTGAAACGCTGCGCCATGCGGGGATTGATTTGGATGGCTGGTTTACGGGCTTTGATAATGTGGAACAGAGCGTGCGCCACACGGTGAGCATGATTCGCCATCATCCGCTGATGCCGAGCAATGTGGTGGTGCATGGGCTGGTGATTCATCCGAGCACGGGCAAATTGACGTTGATTGAAAAGGGTACACGCGATGAATAAGCTGGGCTTGTTCGGCGGCAGCTTTGACCCGATTCACAACGGGCATTTGCATATTGCCCGCGCGTTTGCCGATGAGCTGGGCTTGGACAGCGTGATTTTTTTGCCTGCGGGCGATCCGTATCACAAAAATGCAACGTCGGCTTCTGCGGCGCAGCGTTTGGCGATGGTGGAAGCGGCGATTGCGGACGATAGCCGTTTTGCCGCCAGCGATGTGGACATGGTGCGCGATGGGGCGACGTATAGCGTGGATACGGTGCAGATTTTTCGCCAGCATTTTGCCGATGCCGAGCTTTGGTGGCTGATGGGGATGGACAGCTTGCTGCAATTGCACACTTGGAAAAACTGGCGCACCTTTGCGTGGCTAACCCATATCGCGGTAGCGGCGCGGGCGGGGCAGTCGCTCAACCATGCGCCGCGGGAGCTGCGCGATTGGCTGGGCGAAGCGCTGCATAATGGCAGCCTGAAAATTTTGTCGGCGCCGTTGTGGGATGTGAGTTCTAGCGAGATTCGGCGGAGAGTGAAAGCGAGGGAGAGCGTGGATGATTGCGTGCCTGTGGGGGTGGCGCGGTTGATGGGGGAATGGGGGGTGTATCGGTAGGTTTTTTTGCGTGGGGGATTTGTGGCAGCCTGAAAACTGACTGATTGCGATGAGAAACCGTTTGGCATCATCCCAAACGGTTTTCCTATTTTCAGGCTGCCGCAACGATTTCGCTAAGATGGCAGCCTAAAAACCAATTCAATCATCCACCAAAATCAACCAACCCAAGCCCATAATCCCTTCACATTTCTTAACGCACATCACGCTCCTGTTATACAATATCACCCCAATTCAGGCAGCCTGAAAGTGCTTTTTATGAAATCTCCCTTTTCCCTGCTGCTCGCCAGCCTTTCCCAACGCCTCGCCATTGCCGCCGCCGTGCTGCTGATTATTTGGAGCGTGTATTACTGGGCGGTGTCGGCATGAGCATTGTGATTCAAAATCTCACCGTAAGCTATCAATCGCGTCCAGCGGTGCACCATGTGGACATGACCTTTGCCAATAATTGCATGTATGCCATTTTTGGCCCCAACGGCGCGGGCAAATCCACCCTACTCAAAGCGATTATGGGGCTGCTCAAACATTCGGGCAGCGTGCAATGGCAAAACCTGTCGCGCTGCGACATCGCCTATTTGCCGCAGCAATCCGACATTGACCGCAGTCAGCCGCTCACCGTGTTTGAGCTCACGGCGATGGGGCTGTGGTACGAAATCGGCTTTTTTCGGCGTTTAACCGCCGCACAGCGTGAACGGGTTTACCACGCCCTTGCGCGGGTGGACATGGCGGATTTTGCCCAGCGCCACATCAGCGATTTGTCCAATGGGCAATTTCAGCGCGTGTTGTTTGCACGGATGCTGGTGCAAAACGCGCAGTTTTTGCTGCTGGATGAGCCGTTTAACGCGGTGGATGCCAAAACCACTTACGCCATGCTGGATTTGCTACGCCAAGAAAACCAAGCGGGGCGCGCGGTGATTGCCGTGTTGCATGATTACGAACAAGTTCGTGCGTATTTTCCGCACACGTTTTTGTTGGCGCGCGAAAAAGTGGCGGATGGCAAAACCGAAGCCGTGCTCACGGATGAGCTGCTGTTGCAAGCCAACGCGCTGGCGCAAAAAGCGGAAGACGAAGCGCAATGGTGCAACGTTTAGGCAGCCTGAAAAGCGATTAAGCCGTTTTCAGGCTGCCTTAGCCTTTCTACAATTTTCTTTTTAATCAAATATGTACGATTTACTCATCTCCCCGTTTACCGAATTTTCGTTTATGCGCTATGCCTTAGCGTCTGTTGTTTTTCTTGCGCTTTCTGCTGCGCCCGTGGGCGTGTTTTTGGTGATGCGGCGCATGAGCCTGATTGGCGATGCGCTGAGCCATGCCGTTTTGCCTGGCGCTGCCATTGGCTACATGATTGCAGGGCTTAGCCTGCCTGCGATGGGCTTAGGCGGCTTTATCGCTGGGATGCTGATGGCGTTTTTTGCGGGTGTGGTGAGCCGTTTCACCGAGCTTAAAGAAGATGCCAACTTTGCCGCGTTTTATCTCACCAGCCTTGCCATTGGCGTGCTGCTGGTGAGCTTGGGCAACAACAGCGTGGAGCTGCTGCATTTGCTGTTTGGCTCGGTGCTGGCGGTAGATTTGGATTCGCTGCGGCTCATGGGCGGCGTGGCAAGTTGCACCATCATCGCGCTGGCGGTGATGTTTCGCCCCCTGCTGCTGGAAAGCATAGACCCGCTGTTTTTGCGCTCGGTAAACGGACGCGGCGGCTTGTGGCATGTTGCCTTTTTGATTTTGGTGGTGATGAATTTGGTGGCGGGCTTTCAAGCGTTGGGCACGCTGATGTCTGTCGGCTTGATGATGCTGCCCGCCATCGCCGCGCGGCTGTGGGTGAAAAGCATTGGCGCGCTGATGCTGGTTTCCACCGCCAGCGCGCTGGTTTGCGGCTACGCAGGGCTGTTGCTCTCTTACCACCATCCCGCTAACTTGCCATCGGGCCCGACTATTATTCTATTTTGCGGCGGCTGGTATTTTGTCTCCGTGTTATTTGGCGCGCAAAGCGGTATTGTGGTAAAGCTGCTGCGCAAGCGGCATCGGGCGATTTATGTGAAGTGAGTTTCAGGCTGCCTAATGGTTCGCAATAGGCAGCCTGAAAACGGGAAACACCATTTTCAGGCTGCCTGATGCCGTTTGCGACTCGGTTTGTCGCAATAGTGGCGATAATGCGTTTTCAGGCTGCCTTTTTTAACGATTAACAACAGATGATTGAGACCGACACCATGACCACCCAATACCCAGAATGCACCATCCAAACCGTGCAGGAAATCTTAAAGCTGCAGCTGCACATTCCCGACTACCAGCGCCCCTACAAATGGCACGCGTTTCATGTGCACCAGCTTTTGGACGACTTGCAATACCATTTTCTCAAGCACCGCCAGCGCTACCGCTTGGGCACTTTGGTGCTGCACGGCTGCAAAGACAAAAACCAGCAGGAGATTAAAAACATCGTCGACGGTCAGCAGCGCATGACCACGCTGTATCTGCTGCTGCGCGCTTTGAAAAAAATCCCTGAAAAATGCACGCTCGGCGAGCAAAAATACCCGCACAGCATCAGCCATCAGAATATCGCCCGCAACTACCGGCTGATTAACGAATTTGTACAAAAACTCTCCAACCCAAGCGAATTTGCCGACTACGTTCTCAGCCAATGCGAGTTGGTCTGCATTGAACTGGACAATCTGGAAGAAGCCTTCCAGTTTTTTGATTCGCAAAACGCGCGCGGCAAAAGCCTTGCGCCTTACGATCTGCTCAAAGCCTACCATCTGCGCGAAATGCCCGCGCAAGCCGACAGCCACACCATCCACCGCCATGTGGAAAACTGGGAAGCTGCCGTTAATGCCGATGCCCAAAGCAATCTGGAAACCCTAATCAGCCAAACCCTGTTCCGCCTGCGCCGCTGGTACCGCCATCAGGATGCCGAAGTGTTCAAAGGCGGCGACATCGGCATTTTCAAAGGCGTATCTGAAAGCAGCGCCTATCCCTATCTCACGGCGCAACGCGCGGGGCAGGCAATGTTTCAGGCTGCCTTGTCCAACTCGATGATGCACGCCCCGCAGTTTGCCGAGCCGCCGTTTCAAATCAACCAAACCCTGTTCAATGGCCGCCTGTTTTTTGACTATATAGAACGCTACCGCCAGCTTTACCGCGACCTGTTTGACAGCGACAAAGGCAGCCTGAAAACCATCAGCGTGCCCAATACAGGGAAAAATCTGTGGGATTTCGTCAATAAAGACCCACACGCCCACCGCACGGGCGATCGCTATGTGCGCAACCTGTTTTACTGCGCCGTGCTGCTTTATGTCGACAAATTCGGCGAGCAACATTTCCCCGATGCCGCCCTGCTCTGCCTGCGCTGGGCATACACTTTGCGTGCCGCCAACCAAAGGGTGGACTGGCGCACTATTGAAAAAGCTGCACTCGGCGAAAGCAGCCTGCTGCGCGTGATTGAGTTTGCCGAGCAGCCGCAAGATGTGCTGCGCTTTCTGCCCGATACGGTAACAATCACCAACGATACCAAACATATTAGTGCCGACATGAAAAGTCTTTTCCAAAAGGATGGCAAATAATGAACCAGAAAACTGACAACCCCAAATCCATCAGCATCAAAGAGCTTGCCGACAAGCAAACCCAATACATCGTACCGATTTACCAGCGCAACTACGCTTGGGGCAAAGACGAAATTGATGCGCTGGTGCAAGACATCCGCACCGCGCAAGAGCGCAGACCAAAGCAAAACTACTACATCGGCAGCCTGGTGGTGTACAAACGCAGCGACGGCAGCTACGAAGTCATCGACGGTCAACAACGGCTGACCACATTAAGCATACTGCTGGCGGCTTTGGGAGAACATGAGCAAACAATCAAGCTGGGTTTTGAACACCGCGACGAATCCAATACCACGCTGGATCGCATCCGCACAGACGCATCCAAGCCAGACAACGAAAACAGCATCGATCGCGGTTTCAAACTGATGGGCTCGGCATTGAAAGAACACGACGCGCACACAGCCGAGTTCAAGCAATTCCTGCTGGAAAAAGTCTGCATTATCCGCACCGAAGTGCCTGCCGATACCGATCTCAACCACTATTTTGAGATTATGAACAACCGCGGTGAGCAGTTGGAAAAACATGAAGTGTTGAAAGCCCAAATGATGGGCAGCCTGAAAACCGATTCCAAGCAGCAGCACGTTTTTGCCGCCGTGTGGGATGCCTGCTCGGATATGCAGCGTTATGCCGTGATGGGGATTGAAGCGGCTGTCCGCAAAACGCTGTTTTCTGCAAGCTGGACGGATATTCCCAAAGATTTTGCCAGCATTGCCAAGCATTTTGCCGAAAAAACCGATGTTTCAGGCAGCCCTGCCGAAACGCTGGATATGCTGCTAGAAGCCGATCTGAAAACCGCGCAAGCAGACGAACAAAAAGAATGGGCAGGCAATTTTGAATCCGTCATTGATTTTCCCAACTTCCTGATGCACGTGTTCCGCATTTATTTGGAACACAGCGGCAAAAAATCAAAGGAAGAAATAGAAAAAATCGCGCTGGACGACAAATTCCTACTGTCTGCCTTTGACGAGCATTTGGGCATCGACAAAGACGAAGACAAAATCCGAGATTTTCTTACCGTGCTGCTGCAATGCCGCCTGCTGTTTGACCGTTATGTGATTAAAAGCAGCGTGCAGAAACACGACGGCGCGTGGAGTTTGCAGTATGCCAAACCGCCTGAAAACAGCAACAGCAGCATGAGCTATATCAATAGTTTTAAGAACAGCGAAGACAACCAAACCATCATCATGCTGCAAGCCATGTTTCATGTATCGCAGCCGTCGCGCAATTATAAAAACTGGCTGTATGCCGTGTTGCGCTGGCTGTTTGAACAGCGCATCCACGCCATCACAGCGGCAGATTTTGAGCAATTTCTAAACAAATTAAGCGACAAATTCTATTTCGGCAGATACAGCTACGGCAAAAATCCCGTGGATTTTCTGGATTTGATTTTAGATGACCAAGAAATTTCCACCGAATCGCTTGATTTGCACAATGCCGATAGCGACTTTTGGAAGCAAGGCACCCACACGCCGCATTTTGTGTTCAACCGTTTGGAATACGCTTTGTGGAAGTCTTACAAAGAATTTAGTATAGATGAAAATAAAACACGCAAACCGTTCTACTTCGCCTTCCGTAATTCGGTAGAGCACTTCCAACCGCAAACCGACATCAACCAAAACGAAACCAACCCCGCAGGCGATGCCCTTGATCATTTCGGTAATCTCTGCCTGCTCAGCCACAGCGACAATTCCAAACTCAGCAATTCGCCGCCGCAGGCTAAAAAAGCGTTGATGGAAAAAACCGGCAATATTCCCAGCCTGAAACAGTTTGTGATGATGCAGGGCATCACAGACGAAAGCCAAGAATGGGATGAAGAAAAAATCGCTGAACACGGCAAAGCGATGATTGAACTTCTCAACCGCCCTTTCCACCACCCTCAATAACCCCCAAGGCAGCCTGAAAACTATTTTCAGGCTGCCTCTCCCTGTTTACCAGATAGCCTGCAACACACCATGTCGTTGCCAAACCAACAGCAAAACCCCAAGCGCAAACCAAAAAACGTTTACAATACGTCCCCTATCCTTTTCAGGCTGCCTCAACCGCCAAAGGCAGCCTGAAAACCATTTTTAACCCATTTAACCAATCCATTAACCCCAACGAGTTCCCCATGTCCCAAGAAATCCTAGACCAAGTGCGCCGCCGCCGCACGTTTGCCATCGTCTCCCACCCCGACGCGGGTAAAACCACGCTGACCGAAAAACTCTTACTGTTTTCAGGCGCGATTCAGAGCGCGGGTACGGTAAAAGGCAAGAAAACCGGCAAATTCGCCACCTCCGACTGGATGGAAATCGAGAAGCAGCGCGGCATTTCCGTGGCATCAAGCGTGATGCAGTTCGACTACAAAGACCACACCGTCAACCTCTTGGACACGCCGGGACACCAAGACTTCTCCGAAGACACCTACCGCGTTTTGACCGCCGTGGACAGCGCGTTGATGGTCATCGACGCGGCAAAAGGCGTGGAAGCGCAAACCATCAAACTCTTGAACGTCTGCCGCCTGCGCAATACGCCGATTGTCACGTTCATGAACAAATACGACCGCGAAGTGCGCGATTCTTTGGAATTGCTGGACGAAGTGGAAAATATTTTAAAAATCCGCTGCGCGCCCGTCACTTGGCCGATCGGCATGGGCAAAAACTTCAAAGGCGTGTACCACATCCTGAACGACGAAATCTATCTCTTTGAAGCAGGCGGCGAGCGCCTGCCGCACGAGTTCGACATCATCAAAGGTATCGACAATCCTGAATTGGAACAACGCTTTCCGTTGGAAATCCAACAGTTGCGCGACGAAATCGAATTGGTGCAGGCGGCTTCCAACGAGTTCAATCTCGACGAATTTCTCGCCGGCGAACTCACGCCCGTGTTCTTCGGCTCGGCGATTAACAACTTCGGTATTCAGGAAATCCTCAATTCATTGATTGACTGGGCGCCCGCGCCGAAACCGCGCGACGCGACCGTGCGCATGGTCGAACCGGACGAGCCGAAGTTTTCCGGATTTATCTTTAAAATCCAAGCCAATATGGACCCGAAACACCGCGACCGCATCGCCTTTTTGCGCGTCTGCTCCGGCAAATTCGAGCGCGGCATGAAGATGAAACACCTGCGCATCAACCGCGAAATCGCCGCCTCCAGCGTGGTTACGTTCATGTCGCACGACCGCGAGCTGGTGGAAGAAGCCTACGCGGGCGACATCATCGGCATCCCGAACCACGGCAACATCCAAATCGGCGACAGCTTCTCCGAAGGCGAACAACTGGCGTTTACCGGCATCCCCTTCTTCGCGCCCGAACTGTTCCGCAGCGTCCGCATCAAAAACCCGCTGAAAATCAAGCAACTGCAAAAAGGTTTGCAACAGCTCGGCGAAGAAGGCGCGGTACAGGTTTTCAAACCGATGAGCGGCGCGGATTTGATTTTGGGCGCGGTCGGCGTGTTGCAGTTTGAAGTCGTTACCTCGCGGCTGGCCAACGAATACGGCGTAGAAGCCGTGTTCGACAGCGCATCCATCTGGTCGGCGCGCTGGGTATCGTGCGAAGACAAGAAAAAACTGGCGGAGTTTGAAAAAGCCAATGCAGGCAATCTCGCCATCGACGCAGGCGGCAATCTCGCCTACCTCGCCCCCAACCGCGTGAATTTGAACCTGACGCAGGAACGCTGGCCGGACATCGTGTTCCATGAAACGCGTGAGCATTCGGTGAAGTTGAACGATTGATAGCCAAAGGCAGCCTGATGACTATTTAGGAATAAGTATGTTTAAAAAATTACTGAACAAACTGGGCTTCTCTAAGCCGTCTGTTTTCCCGATTAACTTCCCCATTCTGCCCAACAACCCTGGCATTCCTGACAGCGCGACAAATTACACACTTCGCATCACGCGCCCAGACGGCACGCATGAAGAACAGCAGCCAAATTTTTCAACATTGCTGGCTTCCGCCTTATCCGCGCAGGGTGTGGCAACGGAAACGGACGGCAGCGGCTGGCTGTATCAGCCTGATACGGGTTATTGCCTACTGCCTTTACTGATTGAGCCTTGGTTTGATGATGAAGGCAAATTAGAAAGTGCAACCACCATTCAAATCCACCACCCTGATTTGTTTCCACAAAGCGTGTTTGAAATCCAATACAGCTTCGGCGGTTTTGACACGCTTGCCGAAGCGGCGGCAAGCGGCTTTGAACAATGGGTGATGCAGGATTGGGGCGTGCTGGTGGAAGCCTTGCAGCCCGAAGCGGGCGAATTGATGCGCTTGAAAATGGAAGCAGACGATTTTGTCGCCCCGCGCATGGCAATATTTGGCAATTTAACAGGCTTTGGCGAGATTACCGAAGCCAGTGGCGAGCATAGCGGTTGCTGCCCATGCTGCTTGTTTACGCAAAGTCTGCCAGCGTTTATGCCATTGCTGCAAACATCTCACGAAAATCTTGCCATTCGGCTGGTGGCATCGCGCGATGCAAACACGGGCGAATGCTCGGCAGACTGCCGCGTAAACGGCATGGATTGGGAAGCAGGCAAGCCGCTGCTGGAAGCCTTTGCGGCAACGTGGCGCGGTGATGATTTGATATTCCGCAAGCAGTATGTGATTGTGCGGCGCGATTTTGAGGCAGCCTGAAAACAGTTTTAGCCGTACAGAAACTTGCAAACCTGCTTTCAGGCTGCCTTTAAGCGAAACAAAAAACAACAAGGAAACACCATGCCCCCCATCGCCCAAATCCGACAAATCCGCATCGGGCAGCCTGAAAATTTTGCCCGCAACCAACAAAGCGCGATTAACAAGCAGAGCGTCAGCGGCAAAATCGCCGTTACGCCCACAGGTTTGACGGGCGATAGCGTGGGCGATCCGCGTTTTCACGGCGGTGCGGACAAGGCGGCGCACGTTTATGCGCTGCACCATTACGACACTTGGCGGCGCGAGCTGCCTGCGGCGCAAAATATGCACGCAGGCGGCTTTGGCGAGAATTTTTGTCTGGATGGCGCGGATGAACACTCGGTGTGCATCGGCGACGAATGGCAGATCGGCACGGCGCGTTTTGCCGTGAGCCAGGGGCGGCAACCGTGTTGGAAGCTGAACGAGCGGTTCGGCGTGGCAGATATGTCGCTGCGCGTGCAGCAGAGTTTGCGCTGCGGCTGGTATCTGCGCGTGTTGGCGGCAGGCGAAGTGGCGGCGGGCGATGAAGTGTTTTTGTTGGCGCGTCCGTTTCCCGAATGGACGGTGGCGCGGGTGCTGGCTTTAATCGCCGAGGGCTGTTGTGATACAGACGAAATGCGCGCGGTGTTGCGCCTACCCCTGCCCGAATCGTGGGCGCGGCTGTTTGCGCGGCGACTGGAAACGGGCGAATGTGAGGATTGGGACAGGCGTTTGTTCGGCGACGACAGCGACGGCAAAAAGGCAGCCTGAAAACGAGCAAAGCGAGTTTCAGCGAAGCTAAAAACGGAAAACGGGTTTTCAGGCTGCCTCTGTTTGTTTTGCTGATAATCTGATTACCAACGCTCGCGCACAAATCGGCGCGACACTCCAAGCTGTAAACCACAAGCCATTCGCTCATTCAACCCAACTCAATCCATCAAACAAAGAGGTGTTGGAAAAGGTCGCGTTGTTTACACTTTTTCAGGCTGCCTAGCTTTCGTTTTTTGGCTGCATGATGATTTAGCAGCTTTCGCAGATTATCAAGAACCATGCGGCTTCGCCGTGCCTTGCGGCATTCTTGACAACCTGCGAAACCCGCCAAATTTGTCTGCATCCAAAATCCGAAAAGTGTAAACAACGCTGTTGATTTCCACACAGAAAAACGGAAAACCAGTTTTCAGGCTGCCTTTGGACTATCTGGGGATAAGGAAACTGAGACCTTTGCAAAATTCCCCAAAATCCCCTAAATTCCCACCAAGACAT
>CAUQQW010000046.1:0-16531 GCA_963520365.1 uncultured Kingella sp. | reverse complement strand
TTGTCCTTATGGCTGGGCGTGCAAGCATATGGCGGCGTTGTGGTATGCGGTGCGTGCTCAAACGCCGGATAAACAAGCTGACGAATCCGGCGTGCAGCAGCCTGAAATCATTCTCTTTGTATCGTGCTCTAACACCAAAGGCTACCTGAAAACCATTTTTCAGGTAGCCTTTCTCTTAGGGGCTGACGTAGATTAGCCCTAAATTCCACACCAATCCCGCAGGATTTTAAGCTGTTGAGACGGTGTGCCGAAGTTAAACCGAAATTCGCATTCTTTCAAGAACAGCGGGAAAGATTTGCGATCAATTCCGTTGTATTTGCGCAAGACGCGTTTTGCCTGATTCCAAAAATTCTCAATGCCGTTTATGTGGTTCTGACGGTCGGCAAATTCCTTGGAATGGTTGATGCGGTAATGGATAAAACCGCTTACGTCCAGCTTGTCATAGCTGCTCAGACTATCGGTATAAACAATACTGTCCGGCATGATTTTCCTTTTGATGACAGGGAGTAACGTTTCAGACTTGGAATTATCTACAACAACGGTATAGACCCATCCGTTACGTTTCAGAATGCCGAAGACAACCACTTTTCCTGCCGCACCACGACCACGTCTGCCTTTACGCTGTTCGCCGAAATAGCTTTCGTCCAACCCGGCAGAGCCCTCAAAAACCTCATCGGCAGCCAAGGCCGGATAATGGCTGATAACCATGCGGATTTTGCGGTAGAACAGAATAGCGGAGTTGGGTTGAATGCGCAAAATATCGGCAGCGGAACGGGCGGTAACTTGGAGTACAAAAAATTCAAGTAGTTTCTTTTGAACTCTCTTGCTTAATTTACAATTGGTTATCTTCATTTTCGTAGCCTAGCATAACTGCTAATCTACGTCAGCCCCAAAATAAAAGCAGTCTAAAAACCACAAAGCTCCACTCCTAATCTATAATAATCCTTATCCCAAACCGTATACTCCACCATGCCCGAACTCCCCGAAGTAGAAACCACCCTGCGCGGCATCGCGCCGCATATTCTCGGTCAAACCGTTTCCACCGTAACCATCCGCCAGCCCAAGCTGCGCTGGCAAATCCCGCCCGCGCTGCCCGAAACCCTGCGTGGGCTTGTCGTGCGCGAATGCCGCCGCCGTGCCAAATATCTGCTGATTCGTTTTGACACGGGCGTGCTGCTGGTTCATCTGGGCATGTCGGGCAGCCTGCGGATTTGGCAGGGCAACGCGCCCGCAGCGGGCAAGCACGACCATGTGGACATCATGTTTGTCAACGGCACGTTGCTGCGCTACCACGACCCGCGCCGCTTTGGCGCGATTTTGTGGCTGGCGGGCGCAGCGGAGCACCATCATCTGTTGAAAGATTTAGGCGTGGAGCCGTTAAGCGGCGATTTCACGGCGGATTATCTGTTTCAAGCCTTGCAAAAGCGCAGCAATCCCATTAAAACTGCGCTGATGGACAACAAAATCGTCGTCGGCGTGGGCAATATTTATGCCAACGAAAGCCTGTTTCAGGCTGCCATTGCTCCACAACGCGCCGCCAAATCGTTAAGCAAAACCGAATGCGCGGTCTTAACCGTCGCCGTCAAACAAATTCTGCACCGCGCGATTGAAACAGGCGGCAGCACCCTGCGCGATTTTGTCAACAGCGAGGGCAAAAGCGGCTATTTCCAGCAGGAATACAAAGTGTACGGCAGAACAGCCCAACACTGCGCCTGCTGCGGCACGCCGATTGCCAAAACCGTTATCGGACAACGCGGCACGTTTTATTGCCCCGTGTGCCAAAAATAATGGCGTTTAGCGTTTTCAGGCTGCCTCATCATGCAGAGGCAGCCTGAAACCTTGTTTAACCACGCGAAAATTTTTCCATTTGCCCACTTGAATTACCCAATCCCCGCCATTATGTAGGGAAACGTTGTGGCGCGTGCCACCTTTCTTTTTAACCCCATAATCAGGAGACAACACATGAAAATCCGTCCTTTACACGACCGCGTAGTCATCAAGCGCTTGGAAGCCGAAGAGAAAACCGCATCTGGCATTATTCTGGCGCCTTCTGCGGCTGAAAAACCCGATATGGGCGAAGTGGTTGCCGTGGGCGAAGGCAAAATCGGCAAAGACGGCAACCGCCGCGCTTTGGACGTTAAAGTGGGCGACAAAGTGATTTTCGGCAAATACAGCGGTCAAACCGTAAAAGCCGACGGCGTAGAATTGTTGGTGATGCGCGAAGAAGATATCTTCGGCATCGTGGAATGATTCAGGCAGCCTGAAAAACATTTTTCATTTGTAAAACATTTATTTAAGGAATATTAAAATGGCAGCAAAAGATGTTCAATTTGGCACAGAAGTGCGTCAAAAAATGGTAAACGGCGTGAACGTGTTGGCAAATGCCGTGCGCGTAACGCTTGGTCCCAAAGGCCGTAACGTAGTATTGGATCGCTCATTCGGCGGCCCGCACATCACCAAAGACGGCGTTTCCGTAGCCAAAGAAATTGAATTGAAAGATAAATTTGAAAATATGGGCGCGCAAATGGTAAAAGAAGTTGCGTCCAAAACCAACGACGTGGCGGGCGACGGCACCACCACCGCCACCGTGTTGGCGCAATCCATCGTTGCCGAGGGCATGAAATACGTTACCGCTGGCATGAATCCAACCGATTTGAAACGCGGCATTGACAAAGCGGTTGCGGCGTTGGTGGGCGAGTTGGCAAACATCGCTAAACCTTGCGAAACCTATGAGCAAATCGCGCAAGTAGGCTCAATTTCTGCCAACTCTGATGAGCAAGTGGGCAAAATTATTGCTGATGCGATGCAAGAAGTGGGCAAAGAAGGCGTGATTACCGTGGAAGACGGCAAATCGTTGGAAAACGAGTTGGAAGTGGTCAAAGGGATGCAGTTTGACCGTGGCTACTTGTCGCCTTATTTTGTGAACGATTTGGAAAAACAAATCGCGGGCTTGGACAACCCCTTTGTGTTGCTGTTTGACAAAAAAATCAGCAATATCCGCGATTTGCTGCCTGTGTTGGAACAAGTGGCCAAAACCAGCCGCCCCTTGTTGATTATCGCCGAAGACGTTGAAGGCGAAGCATTGGCAACCTTGGTGGTGAACAGCATTCGCGGTATTTTGAAAACCGTTGCCGTGAAAGCGCCTGGTTTTGGCGATCGCCGCAAGGCTATGTTGCAAGACATCGCGATTTTGACAGGCGGCACAGTAATCGCCGAAGAAATCGGTTTGACTTTGGAACAAACCACTTTGGAACACTTGGGCCAAGCCAAACGCATTGAAATCAGCAAAGAAAACACCACCATCATTGATGGCTACGGCGAAAAAGCAGCGGTTGATGCGCGCGTGAGCGAAATCCGTAAGCAAATTGAAACCGCAACCAGCGATTACGACAAAGAAAAATTGCAAGAGCGCGTGGCGAAATTGGCTGGCGGCGTGGCAGTGATTAAAGTCGGCGCGGCAACCGAAGTGGAAATGAAAGAGAAAAAAGACCGCGTGGACGATGCGCTACACGCCACCCGCGCTGCGGTGGAAGAAGGCGTGGTAGCTGGCGGCGGTGTGGCGCTGTTGCGCGCACGCTCTGCGGTGAAAGCGGTGGAAACCGCCAATGCCGACCAAGAAGCGGGCGTGAAAATCGTGTTACGCGCGATTGAGTCTCCGCTGCGCCAAATCGTTGCCAACGCAGGCGGCGAGCCTAGCGTGGTGGTGAACAAAGTGTTGGAAGGCGAGGGCAACTTCGGCTTCAACGCGGGCAACGACACCTACGGCGACATGATTGCTATGGGCGTGCTAGACCCCGCCAAAGTAACCCGCTCTGCGCTGCAACACGCCGCTTCTATCGCGGGCTTGATGCTGACCACCGAGTGCATGATTGCCGACATCCCCGAAGACAAACCTGCTGCTATGCCTGATATGGGCGGCATGGGTGGTATGGGCGGCATGGGTGGTTTTTAAAGCCACGCCGTTTGTAGCTGATGTTGTTTAAGTAGTACGCAACATAAAAGGCAGCCTGAAACTGGGAAACTGGTTTCAGGCTGCTTTTTTGTGCGGATGTTGTGTTGTTGGTAGTTAGCCGAGCATTTGTTTGAAACAAATTTGGCTGATTGAAACGAAATAACTTACAAAAAATCAGGCACTTTCCCAAAATAATAATCCACGCATGCTTGTTGTTCAGGCGTGATGCTCTCATTAAATTCGGAAAACAAACCACAAATTTCTTGTTTTTCTTGCTCGCGCAAGATTTCTTGTGTTTGAGAACGTTTTTTTAATTCAATTTCAGCCGCTTCTTTGTTTTCCCCTGCGGTAAAGATAACGGAAGTTTGGTAAACCTGATGCGGCTTACCAAGCTGCACACAATAGCCAATGTGTGTGCCTAAATCGTTAGAGACGGTGTAATCTGATAATGAAATAAGCGTTTTTAAACGATCTAAGAAGTGGTAATCAATGTTAAAGCCTGCGGTAACGACTTTAAAACCATGTTTTTGATAGATTTTGTCGCGCCCTAATTCAATATCTACATAATACAGGCACACTAAAACAGTATCAAACTGCCCTTTTTCTTTAATTTCCTTTATAAAATCAATAAAGTCATCTGCATTAAATTGTGCGTGGGCTGAAAAAATAGAATGCGATGGAAAAGCCAATAAAACTTTGCCTAATTCGGCTTTTAATTGCTTAAATTTAAATTCATTGAGCAGATTTTGAGCGTAACAAATATATGAACCGACTACGCGAACGGTCTTATCAAGCTGCTTTTCCAGTGCTTGCTTGCGATATTCGGACAGAGTAATGATGGTTTGAATGTTATCTTGAAGTGCGGCGTGAGATATGAATTCGCCAAAATAAACGCCGTGTTCTATAGTGGTCTGCTCGGTAATCATGTAATAGGGCGATAGCAGACGTGTAAGACCATATAGATTGTCGTGTTCAAAAGGGGAGAAATTATGCTGATTGGGTGGGTAAAAAGGTTTATGCAGCGTTTGGTAATCAAATAAAGAAATTTGCTCGGCGCGCCGTTTAAATTCTTTTTCGGCGTGAATAAACGAAACCCAGCTTTCTAAATAGGCAACTTTATTTTCAATATTTATTAAGCGTTCTTCATGCTGTTGAATAGTGGGCAAGTTATTTTCAATATTTGCCAAGCGTTCTGCATGTTGCTGGATGGTGGACAAGCTGTTTTCAATGTTTGCCAAGCGCTCTGCATGTTGTTGAATGGTGGGCAAGCTGTTTTCAATGTTTGCCAAGCGTTCTGAATGCTGTTGAATAGTGGGCAAGTTATTTTCAATATTTGCCAAGCGTTCTGCATGTTGCTGGATAGTCGGCAGGTTATTTTCCAGCGAAGATAGGCGCTCGTTGTGAACATTGAGTTGTTGGGTGGCGTCGGTTGTTTGATTGCTAAGTTGTTGGAGTGATTTGCCTGAAATTAAGTCATGCTTGTTCCATAGTTTTGCAACTATTTTGTGTTCTTTTCCGGCTATTTTTTTTACGGCTGAAATGCTGGTTCGGGTTAGGAATTTGTCTAAGAATCTGAATAACATGGTGTATTCCTTTCAAAAGATGATGGTTTTAAGGCAGCCTGAAAATTGAGTTAAGCCAGTTTTAATAACGCTAAACTGTATTTTCAGGCTGCCTATTCATGCGAACATCAAACCACAATATTCACTAATCTTTTCGGCACAACAATCACTTTCTTCGGCGTTTTGCCTTCCATAAATTTGATTGCGCCTGCGCTGGCGAGTGCGGTGGCTTTGATGTTGTCTTCCGAAGCATCGGCGGCAACGAGAATTTTATCGCGCAGCTTGCCGTTTACTTGCACCATCAATTCCATCTCGGTTTGCACCAGCGCGGCTTGGTCGGCTTGCGGCCATGCTTGTTGCCACAGCGCGCTGCCTGCGTTGAGTTCTGCCCACAGCGTTTCGCAGATGTGCGGCACGATGGGCGAGAGCAGGATAATGGTGGCTTCCAGCACTTCGCGGGCGACGGCTTTGCCTGCATCGCTGGCGGTGTCGGTTTTGTCGTATTGGTTGAGCAGCTCCATCACGGCGGCGATGGCGGTGTTGAACTGCTGGCGGCGGTCGTAATCGTCGGTTACTTTGGCGATGGTGCTGTGCAGTTTGAAGCGCAAGTCTTTCAGGCTGCCTGAAAGCGCGTTTTGGCTACCTGCGAATTTGCTGACTGCTGCGCCGCCTTGTTGCACAAAATCATACACCGTGCGCCATAGGCGGTTCAAAAAGCGATGCGCGCCTGAAACGCCGCTGTCGCTCCATTCCAGCGATTGCTCGGGCGGGCTGGCGAACATCATAAACAGCCGCGCGGTGTCTGCGCCGTAGGCGTCGATAATCGCTTGCGGGTCCACGCCGTTGTTTTTGGATTTGGACATTTTTTCCACGCCGCCAATGATAACGGGCTGCCCATCGGCATCCAATACAGCGGATACGGGGCGACCTTTTTCATCGGTTTGCACGGTTACATCGGCGGGGTTGAACCATGTTTTTTTGCCGTCCGCGCTTTCTCGGTAATAGGTTGCCGCCAGCACCATGCCTTGCGTGAGCAGCTGTTTAAACGGCTCGCGCACGGGCACGATGCCTTCATCGTTCATCAGCTTAGTGAAGAAACGCGCGTAAAGCAGATGCAAAATGGCGTGTTCAATGCCGCCGATGTATTGGTCAACCTGTTGCCAATACGCCGCCGCTTCGGGCGAGACCATGCCGCCGTTAAACTGGGGCGACATATAACGGAATTGATACCAACTGGATTCCATAAACGTATCCATGGTGTCGGTTTCGCGCCGCGCCGCGCCGCCGCAGCTGGGGCATTGGGTTTCGTAGAACTCGGGCATTTTGGCCAGCGGCGAGCCTGCGCCATCGGGGACAACGTTTTCAGGCAGCACCACGGGCAAATCTTGCTCGGGCACGGGCACATCGCCGCATTGTTCGCAGTGGATGATGGGAATGGGGCAGCCCCAATAGCGTTGGCGCGAAATGCCCCAGTCGCGCAGGCGGTATTGCGTTTTCGGCTCGCCTGCATTGAGAGATTGCAATTTTGCGCCGATGACATCAAAGGCAGCCTGAAAATCCAAACCGTTGAACTCGCCGCTGTTAATCAGTTTGCCGTTTTCTTTGTCGGCATACCAATCTTGCCAGTTGTGCGCGTCAAAGGCGTTGTCGCCCACGGCGATGACTTGCTTCATCGGCAAACCATAGGCGTTGGCAAAGACAAAATCGCGCTCATCGTGCGCAGGCACCGCCATCACCGCGCCATCGCCGTAGCCCCACAAAACATAATTTGCTACCCAAACTTCCAGTTTCTCACCATTGAGCGGATTGATCACAAAGCGCCCCGTGGGCATGCCTTTTTTCTCCATGGTTGCCATATCGGCTTCGGCAACGCTGCCCGCCTTGCATTCGGCGATAAAGGCTTGCAATTCGGGCTGATTGGCTGCGGCGGCGGTGGCCAGCGGATGCTCGGCGGCAACGGCAACATAGGTTGCGCCCATCAGCGTGTCGGGGCGCGTGGTGTATACCTGCAAAAACTGCGCGTCGTTGCCGTTTAGGCCTGTTTTGCTGTCGTCGGCGATGGCAAAGCGCACCGTCATGCCGCGCGATTTGCCAATCCAGTTGCGCTGCATGGTTTTGACTTGCTCGGGCCAGTCCAAGCCGTCCAAATCGTTCAACAGCTGCTCGGCGTAATCGGTGATTTTGAAGTAATACATCGGGATTTCGCGTTTTTCAATCAACGCGCCCGAACGCCAGCCGCGCCCGTCTATCACTTGCTCATTGGCGAGCACGGTTTGGTCAATCGGGTCCCAGTTCACCGTGCCGAGCTTGCGGTACACGATGCCTTTTTTGAACAATTTGGTAAACAGCAGCTGCTCCCAGCGGTAATAATCGGGGCGACAGGTGGCGACTTCGCGTTGCCAATCCAAAGCAAAGCCCAGCGATTTAAGCTGCTGTTTCATATAATCAATATTGGAATACGTCCACGCGGCGGGGGCAACGTTGTTGTTGATTGCGGCGTTTTCGGCGGGCATGCCGAACGCATCCCAGCCCATCGGCTGCAACACGTTGTAGCCCTGCATTTTTTTGAAGCGGCTGCGCACATCGCCGATGGTGTAGTTGCGAACGTGCCCCATGTGTAGCTTGCCGCTGGGGTAGGGGAACATGGAGAGGCAGTAGAATTTGGGTTTGCTGGGGTCTTCGGATACGTTGAATGCGCGTTGCTCTGCCCATTTTTGCTGGGCGGCGGGCTCGATGAGCGAAGGTTGATAGTGTTCTTGCATGATGATTCGCTTGTGTTTACGGTGAAAAATGAAAAGGGGGAATTATAGCGGTTTTGGGGTTTTCAGGCTGCCTATATTGCGATTGCGGTGGCGCAGGGGAAGAATGTAAACCATCTTGCTTTTCAGGCTGCCGCCCCCATTTGCGCTACCCTGTTATTTTTTATGGAAACCCCATCATGAACGAAAACCAAAATTTGCTTGCCGATAACGATGATTTTGACGATTTGAACGGCTTGTTTGCCCAGTTTGACGGCGTGGCGCTGGAAGGCGGCGTGGACGCGGCGGACGAGGAGGACAATTGCGCGGGCGGTGCGTGCAAGATTTGAGGCAGCCTGAAAGTGGGGGACGTGGTGTTTTTTAACGAAACTAAAATCAATCTATCTTACAAAAAACCGTTTGGGGTTGTTTCAGACGGTTTTTTGTTTTTCAGGTTGCCTTTGGGTATTTGAGCCGTGTTCAAACCATGTTGCTGCGTTCCAACCCTACTCAAACCATATTCAGATCACGTTTATCCCACCCCAAACACCGCCGCCCACAATTCCTTCACCGCCTGATAATCCGCCAGCAGGGCTTCGTCCACGGCGGCGCGGGCGAGATCGCGCAGTTTTTTGTTGTGTTGGATTTGGCGATAGCGGCGGTAGGCGTTTTGGGCGGCGGTGGCTTGGGCGGGGGGGATGAAGCCGCGTTGCGCTGCCATGCCCAGCAGGGCGATGTTGCCGTAGTTTTCTAGCAGCTCGGGGGCTTCATGGCTGTGTGCCAGCACGAGGTATTGCACGATAAATTCTACGTCCACCACGCCGCCGCGTGCGTATTTGACGTTTTCATCATCGGCGGGGTGGGTGGCGGTGATTTTGTGGCGCATGGCGATGATGTCGGTTTTCAGGCTGCCTATGTTGCGCGGTTGGGTGATGATTTGGCGGCGCAGTTGTTCAAATTGTGCGCCAAGCGTTGCGCTGCCGCAGATGTAGCGGGCGCGGGTGAGCGATTGGTGTTCCCATGTCCATGCGTTTTGTTGTTGGTATTGGGTGTAGGCGGCAAGGCTATGGACGAGAAAGCCGCTGTCGCCGTTGGGACGCAGGCGCAAATCTAGCTCGTAGAGGCTGCCTGCGCCTGTGCTGCTGGATAACCATGTGGTCAGGCGGCGGGCGAGTTTGGTGTAGCGGTCGGCGGCTTCGGGGTGGGGGTCGTCATATAGATACACGAGGTCTAGGTCGGAGGTGTAGCCGAGTTCTTTGCCGCCGAGCTTGCCGTAGCCGATGATGATGAATTGCGGGTCGGGGCGGTGGATTTTGGGGATGCTGTGCCATGCGTGGTGCAGGGTTTGGCGTAGGATGATGTCGGCAAGCAGCGAAAGCTCATCGCTTAGGGCTTCTACTGTCCACTTGCCTGCTAGGTCTTGCACCAATAGGCGGAAGGTTTGCGCGTGTTGGAAGCGGCGCAGGGTGTCCATTTTGCTTTCGGTGTCGTCTTGGGCGTTTAGGCAGCCTGAAAGTTCGTTTTCTAATGCTGCCCAATCCAAAGGTTGCATGAGCTGGGCGGACAGGAGTTCGTCTAGCAAAATGGGGTGTTGGCGCAGGTATTCGGCTGCCCACGCGCTTTGCGACATCAGTTCGGCGATTTGGTTGAGCGCGGCGGGATATTGTTGCAAAAAGGCGAGATAGGCGGAGCGGCGGCTGATGGTGTCTAGAAAATCCAGCAGGCGCAGCAGGGTGGCATCGGGGTTGGGGCGGCGGGCAGCAGCTTCTATCATGCGCGGGACGATGGTATCAAAGCGCGGCTGGGCTTGGGCGGAAAGCTGGCGGTATTTGCTGCCTTGGCGGATGTGGGCAAGGCGTTGGGCGATGTGGGGGCTGTCGGCGTAGCCCAGTTTGGCTAACTCGTTTTCAGGCTGCCTATTGGGGTCGGCGGCGTTGTCCCATAGCTCGGCGAGTGGATGCGGGGCTTCGTTGTTGGCGTGTTCGGGCTCGTTGAGAATTTGGTTGAATTGTTGGTTCACAAAATCGCGGTGCGTTTTCAGGCTGCCTAAAAAGGCGGGGTAATCAGCAAAGCCCATGCTGATAGCAAGCTGGGTTTGTTGCTCGGGGCTATCAGGCAGGGTTTGGGTTTGCTGATCGTCCCAATATTGCAGGCGGTGTTCTACGTTGCGCAGGAAGCGGTAGGCGGCGAGCAGTTGGGCAACGGTGTCGGGCGGCAGGATGCCGATTTCGCCGAGTTTCGCCAGCGTCTCTTGTGTGCCTTTCAATTGCAGGCTGCGGTTTTGCCCGCCGCGTATCATTTGGAAGATTTGGGCGATGAATTCCACTTCGCGGATGCCGCCTGCGCCGAGCTTGATGTTGTTTTCCATGCCGCGTTTTTTGACTTCTTGCTTGATTTGGCGATGCAGATCGCGCATGGCGTGGTAGGCGTTGTAGTCCAAATATTTGCGGAACACAAAGGGGCGCACCAGCGCGGCGATGTCGTTGGCATGGGGCGTTACCACGCGGGCTTTGCACCATGCGTAGCGTTCCCATTCGCGCCCTTGGGTGATCAGATATTGTTCTAGCGCGGTTTCGCTGGCAACCAGCGCGCCGCTGTCGCCATCGGGGCGCAGGCGCATATCTATGCGGAACACTTGCCCATCGGCGGTGATGTCGTTTAACAGCGCGATGAGTTTTTGCCCCACTTTGGTGAAGAATTCTTGGTTGCTACGCTCGCGCTTGCCGTTGGTGTCGCCGCTTTCGGGATAGGTGAAGATGAGATCAAGGTCGGATGAGACGTTTAATTCATAGCCGCCTGCTTTGCCCATGGCGATAACGGTGAGATGCTGCTCGGCGCCTGTGTGCCGCCCGATGGGTGTGCCGTATAGGGCTTGGTAGTGGGCGTGGGCGTGGTTGAGCGCGATGTTAATGGCGAAATCGGCGAACTGGGTGATGGTTCGGGTTACTTCGGCAAGGTCGGCTTGATGATGAATATCGCGCGTGATGATGTGTGCCAGCACATGGCGGCGCAACAGGCGCAGCTGGCGGGCGATTTCGGCTTCGTTGCCATCGTTTTGCAGCTGTTGCCAGTTGGCAAATTGGGCGAAGTCTTCGGGCGTGATGGCGCGGGGCAACCAGCTTTGCAGCAGGGGCAGATTTAGGGTTTGGTTGGCGATTTGGCGTTGCAGCCAGAGCGAGAAGGGAGCGGCGGTGTTGAGCATGGCGGCTGGGTTAATAAGATGGATGATGATGCGGCGATTTTAGCAGCTTTGGTGGGGGGATTTGGTTTGTTGCTCTTTTCAGGCTGCCTTGATGCGGGGCGATGCTTGGGGCAGCCTGAAAATGGTTGGGCTGCGCGGGGTGCAGGGGCTTGCCCCTGCTCGTGGTAGGCGACGAAACGCCTGCGCTGGCACAAGATGGGATGTGTGCAAAGGCAGCCTGAAAACGGCTTATTACGTTTTTTCAGGCTGCCTTTGAGCGCATGATTTATCGCAAAAACATTTTCAGGCTGCCTTATCCAGCGCAACCTGAAAACGTTAAAATAGGGTAATGGATTTAGCCGAAGTGTAGAAATCATGACCATTCCTTTTGTTCCCGCCGTTTATCCCGATTTTCCCGAATACAGCCCCGCGCAAGATACGCACGATGGCTTGGTGTGCGTGAGCGATGCCATCACGCCGATGATGCTGCTGGCGGCGTATCGCAAGGGCATTTTTCCGTGGTTTAGCGAACATGGCGTGTTTTATTGGTTTTCACAAAACCCGCGCGCGGTGTTGCTGCCCGAGCGTTTGCACATTGGGCGCTCGTTGGCAAAAACCTTGCGCCATAAAAGCTACCGCGTGAGCGTGAACACTTGCTTTGCCGATGTGATTGCCGCTTGCGCCAGCGTGCCGCGCCCAGAGCAAGGCGGCACTTGGATTACGCCCGATTTTCAGGCTGCCTACACCGCGTTGCACCGCTTGGGACACGCGCACAGCTTTGAATGCTGGCTGCCCGATGATGCGGGGCAATGGCAGCTGGCGGGCGGGTTTTATGGTGTGCAAATTGGTAGCGTGTTTTATGGCGAATCTATGTTTGCGCTGCGTGCCGATGCGTCCAAAATCGCCTTTGCTCGCGCCGTGCCGTTTTTGGCAGATTGCGGCATCCGCCTGATTGATTGCCAGCAAGATACCGCGCACTTGGCGCGATTTGGTTCGCAGTTGATGCCGTTTGAGACGTTTCGGGAACGGTTGCAGGAATGGAATGATGTGGGGTTGGTGCGGGAGATTGGGTGTGGGGTGGTGGCGGAGAATGAAGCAGCCTGATAAAGAGGGAAAGCCGTCCGCTGTTGGGGCGACGGCTTTTCAGGCTGCGTTGGTTGGGAGGTAGGGTGTGAGCCGCAGGGCACGCACGCGGTTTCGGGCGATTTGGGACGGCGTGCGTGGCAGAGCTACACGCCCAATGCAAGCTCACTTTTTCTCATTCTTCTCATAATATCTCCTTATATATCATTGTTGTATTTGATACTTCAATAATGGCGATATAGTTTTTATCTGGCTGACCATTACATATAGGGTTTACATAATAGAATTTATTTGTTTTAAGTAACAAAAAACCTTCCAATACCCTTTTTTCATCTGTTCTGATTTTTACATTAAATCCCCCAAGTTCCACTCTATGTAAAGAATTTTCAGTAAACTTATCCAATGAGCAACTAGGAGTGTAAATCAAAATGCAAAAGCATAATGTGAGAAGTATTTGAGATACTGGAAAATTATATTTTACACTACTTTTTAACTGTATTTTTCCGATTAAATCTCTCAAAGAAAGAATAGAGAAAAAAGGATAACCAAATATAAATGCCATTATTGCTAGAGTTGGCATCAAAACTTTGGAACCGGAGTAGGCAGCATAACACGCACCAATAATTATAAATAATGTAAAGAATCCACCAATAAATTTTGATAGCCCTTTGCTATTTTTACTTATTAGCAACATGATTGGAAGTGTAAAAATAATTGAAAACAATATAAATAAATCAACTCCTATGTAATTTAAATAATCATGGTTATCTAAAAATTCTGGCGCAAGAAAGTTATTTTTTCTCATATAATGCCATATAAGAATAGCTGGAAGGTTTAAAATAATTAAACCATTAATAGTGGAACAGACTCTAGTAGCTATCAAGATTGCTACCTGCCCTTTAAATTCACTAGGAGATAAGTTTTTTAATAATTTATACTGTATGAAAAAATAACCAATTGATGCAACTATGTACAAAATATTGATAGTAAGCATAAATTAAGACCTCAAAATAACAAGTAAATAATTTTGATAATTAAAATTCACTCCGCCCCAAACAATAGGCTTTCTTTAATATTCCGAATTTTATCACGAATAACCGCTGCCTCCTCAAACTGTAAATCCCTTGCCGCCTGCTGCATGTTTTTTTCAGTTTGGTGATTTCTTTGACGGCATCTTCTTCGGTATGAATCTCGCCGACTTTCACTTCTTTGCTTTTTCCTTTTTCCAGCAAGCGTAGCTCGCATCATTCGTAGAGTGCTCTACCCCCCCGCGTGCGTACCTGCGGCACACCCCTACCACTCGTTGCTTTCTACACCCCGTAAATACACTTTCAGGCTGCCTATCCCAAACACAGATAGGCAGCCTGAAAACCCATCCACCCAATCAACCCCAACACGCCTTAATCTAAACGTTAAACATGCGCCCCAATCACGCGCAGCATTTGCGCCAAAATTTTGGGATTGGCAGCGACAATATCGCCCGTTTGCAGCCAAGTTTGCTCGCCTTGCATATCGGTAACGATGCCGCCTGCTTCTTGCACAATCAACGCGCCTGCGGCGATGTCCCACGGCTTTAAGTTGAACTCAAAAAAACCGTCCACGCGCCCAGCGGCGAGGGCGCATAAATCCAGCGATGCTGCGCCTTCGCGGCGTGCGCCTGCGGTTTTTTCAATAAACGATTTTAAAATAGCCAAATAGGTGTCTAGCATGGATTGCTCTACCACGGGAAAGCCTGTGCCAATTAGGCATTGGTTGAGCTCTATGCGGCTGGATACGCGGATGCGGCGGTCGTTGAGCAATGCGCCGTTGCCGCGCGATGCGGTGAATAGGTCGTTGCGCTCGGGGGAGTAAACAAGGGCTTCTTTTAACACGCCTTTTCCCAATAGCGCGATGCTGATGGCGTATTGTGGATGCCCGTGCAGGTAGTTGGTGGTGCCATCTAGTGGGTCAATAATCCATTCAAATTCGGCGCGCTCGTTGCCCACGATGCCCGCTTCTTCCGACAAAATGCGGTGGTGCGGATAGGCTTCTTGCAGGGTTTCAATGATGATGGCTTCGGCTTGACGATCCACTTCGGAGACGAAATCGTTAAACGCTTTGTTGTCAATGCGGATGCTGGATAGGTTGTTGCTGGCGCGTAGCATCATGTCGCCTGCTTTGCGGGCGGCTTTGAAGGCAACGTTGAGCGCGGGATTGAGTTGTTGTGCCATGATGAGTTTCCTGTGAGTAAAGATAATCAGGCAGCCTGAAAATGTTGAATGCTTTTCAGGCTGCCGCGTTTAACGAAATCAGTTAAAGAACGTGATGCGGAAAAATTAAGCTAACGGCGAGCGGGCGCGGTTAGCGTGTTTGCGCCGCGCATTATACGGGCTTTCCAGCTTTACGGCTATCGCGCAGCAGGCGTACCATTGCGCTTTTTTTGGCGATTTTGCAATGGCTACATCTATCACCCAATCCGAACAACAATCCGAACAGCGCAAGGGCATTTGGCTGGCATTGGCTTGCTATGGTGCATGGGGCTTGTTTCCCTTGTTTTGGTATCCGCTTAACCATTCTGCCATGCCTGCGGAGCAAATTTTGGCGCAGCGCATTGTGTGGTCCAGCGTGTTTGCGCTGGCATTGCTGCTGCTGTTTGGGCAAGGCAAGGCGCTGGTTGCCGCTTTTAAGCAACCCAAATTGTTGGGCATTTTTGCCCTATCTTCATTGCTGATTGCGGCAAATTGGCTGGTGTATTTATGGGCGATTATTCATCATCATGTGATGGAAGCCAGCTTGGGGTATTTCATTAACCCTTTGTTTAACGTGTTGCTGGGCTTTGTGATTTTTAAAGAACGGCTGAATGTGTGGCAAATCATCGCCATTGTGCTGGCGTTGGCGGGCATTGCATGGCTGGCGATTCCAGCAGGGCAAGTACCGTGGATTTCGTTGCTGCTGGCGTTTTCGTTTGGCTTTTATGGCGCAGTACGCAAGCTCGCGCCGATGCCACCGCTGGCAGGCTTAACGCTGGAAACGCTGATGCTGCTGCCCTTTGCGCTGGGCTATTTGGCGTGGTGTGGCGCGCAAAACACGCTGGTGTTTGGCGAATTAACGCTGTTGCAAAAAATCGTGTTGTTTACATCGGGCGCGGCGACTACGCTGCCGCTGCTGGCTTTTGCCGCCGCCGCCAAACGGATTACGCTGTCGCTGCTGGGCATTTTGCAAAACCTGTCGCCCACCGCGCAGCTGCTGCTGGGGCTGACGTTTGGCGAGCAATTGAGCGGCGCGCGCTTGATGGGCTATGGCTTGGTTTGGCTGGGCGTGGCGGTGTTTTTGTATGGCGTTTGGTTGCAGATGAAGCTAGAAAAGGCAGCCTGAAAACAAGCAAACCGTTTGGTGATGAGCCAAGCGGTTTTTTGTTGAGCGATGGTTTTTCAGGCTGCTGATGGTGTTGCCAAGCAGGGCGACAAAGTTTACAAATAATAATCATTCTTGACAAAGCACAACAATAAGCCAACAATCTACCACGGCTCTGCATTGCAGATTTGTTCACACTCAATTGGGAGATAACCATGAATCACACTCGCACCATCTGCGCGCTGCTTTTGGCTGGCGCATTGCCTTTTGCTTATGCCCACGACGAGCATCAGCATGAACACACGCATCAACACGAAGCCGTTGCGCCTGCGGCACAAGGGGCAGCTGGCGCGTTATCCGATGCCAAGCAAACGGGCAAAGTGTTTACAGGCAAGCATTTTATTGTGGTGAAAAAAGTGATGAAAAAAGGCGAAACCATGCCGCGCCATAATCATGTGGGGCGCACGGTGTTGTTTACCGCCACAGCAGGCGCGGTTGACGTGGTGTTGAACGACAGCGATCGCCACACTGTTAAACAAGGGCAAACGCTGAAATTTGGCGGCGAAGTGTATATTTCGGCGGTGGCGGTTAAGCCTTCGGCGGTAACGGTGGTGTTGGTGGATGAATAAATAGACCTCTTGCGAAAATATTCATCCCATCGCATTAACCAGTCCTGCAATCA
>CAUQQW010000045.1:0-16693 GCA_963520365.1 uncultured Kingella sp. | reverse complement strand
GCAGTAAAGTCGTCTGGTCGAGCCACTGCCACAACGATTTGGGCATGGCGGTGGCCAATTCGCTGGCGGCGATTCAGGCGGGCGCACGCCAAATCGAATGCACCATCAACGGTTTGGGCGAACGTGCGGGCAATGCCAGCTTGGAAGAAATCGTGATGGCGCTGAAAGTACGGCATGATTTGTTCGGTTTGGAAACCGGCATTGACACTGCGCAAATCGTGCCGACCTCCAAACTGGTTTCCACGATTACGGGCTATCCTGTGCAGCCCAACAAGGCGATTGTGGGCGCAAATGCCTTCTCGCACGAAAGCGGCATTCACCAAGATGGCGTGTTAAAACACCGCGAAACGTATGAGATTATGTCTGCCGAAAGCGTGGGCTGGGCGGCGAACCGATTGACTTTGGGCAAACTATCAGGGCGCAATGCGTTTAAAACCAAGCTGCAAGAATTGGGCATTGAGTTGGGCAGCGAAGAGGCTTTGAACGCAGCATTTGCGCGGTTTAAAGAGTTGGCAGACAAAAAACGTGAGATTTTTGACGAAGATTTGCACGCGTTGATTTCGGATGAAATGTCCAATTTGGCGCCAGACCGTTATAAATTCATCTCGCAACGTATTGTTACCGAAACGGGCGAGCCGCCGATTGCGCAGATTGTGTTTAGCGTGGATGGCGTGGAACAACACGCAGAAGCAACGGGTTCGGGCCCTGTGGATGCGGTGTTTAAAGCGATTGAAAGCGTGGCAAACAGCGGCGCAACGCTGGAATTGTATTCCGTTAACGCGATTACCAAAGACACGGAAAGCCAAGGCGAAACCACGGTGCGTTTGTCTAAAAACGGCAAGATTGTGAACGGGCAGGGCGCGGATACCGATGTGTTGATTGCGACCACGCGGGCGTATTTATCGGCGTTGTCTAAATTAGACAAAGATGCGAAAGTGAAAGCGCAGGGGATTTAATGCAGGAGATTTAATTGTTTGTTGTTAATAAAGGCAGCCTGAAAACGGAAAATTCGTTTTCAGGCTGCCTTTTTATAGCGCAAACCGTTTATTTCTGATTTGCCTTGATAATTTCTTCCAACTGCGGCAACGGCGCAAAACCGCTTTGCACTTGCCCGTTGGGGAACACAATGGTGGGCGTGCCGTTAAAGCCGAAGCTCTCGCCCAGCGCGGTGGTTTCGTTTACGGGATTTTTGCAATCTGCCACGCGAGCGGGCATTTTGCCTTCGCGCATCCATTCTGTCCAAGCCTTGGTGGTGTCGGGTTGGCACATAATTTGCACGGCTTTGCGCGTGGCATCGGGATGAAGCTGCGGAATCGGCATCATGAAGTTGTAGATGGTGATGTCGGTCATTTTGCCAAATTCGTGTTCCAGCCGTTTGCAGAATGGGCAATCGGGGTCGGAGAACACTGCCACTTGCAGCTTGCCATTGCCGCGCACTTCTTTAATCGCTTTGTCAAACGGCAGCTTGTCGTAATCAATCTTGTTCAACATCGCTTTGCGCTCTTCGGTGAGGCTTTTGCCATCTTGGGTGGAAATCAAATCGCCCACCAGCATATATTCCGCGCTCGCGTCCACATACACCAAATTCTTGCCGTTTACCACCACTTCATACCAACCTGCCACGGGCGTGGTGGCGATTTCTTCCACTTTCAATTTGCGGTCGGCATAACGCGATTCCAGCTTGCTGGTGATGGTTTTTGCCACATCAGCGGGCACATTTTTATTAGAAACCGCTGCCGCTTCTGCTGGTTTGCTTGCCGCAGAGGCGGCTTTGCCTTGCGCGGGCGTGGGTTTGCCATTTGCCGCTGGGGCTTCGCCGCAAGCGGTGATGGCGAAAACCACCGCAGCGGCAAGGGTTGAACGAAATTTCATATTGACTTCTTTCGTGTGAATAAAAGGCGCGTAATATAACCAATAAAACAAACAAATAGCAAACGAATTTGCTCAAAATATAGTGAAAACATATTTTAAGCAGCCTGAAAATATGATTGAATACCGCCCCAGCGTTTGGGCAGCGCCAAACCTTGTTTCAGGCTGCCTATCCTTGTTTATCCATCCGCAGAAAGCCCATCATGACGCCGATTCTCGTTTTTGATATTGAAACCATTCCCGATATTCCCAGCATTCGCCTGCTCAACGAGCTGCCTGATACGCTATCGGACAATGAAGTTGCCGATTTTGCTTTCCAGCAACGCCGCGCCAAAACGGGCAGCGATTTTATGCCGCATCATTTGCAACGCATCGTCGCCATTTCTTGCTGCTTGCGCTGGAAGGATAAAATCCACATCGGCACGCTGGGCAAGCCCAATAGCAGCGAAGACGAAATCATTGCCGAATTTTTTAATCTCATCGCCAAATACACGCCGCAATTGGTGAGCTGGAACGGCGGCGGTTTTGATTTGCCCGTGCTGCATTATCGCGCGTTGGTGCACGGCATTGCTGCGCCGCGCTATTGGGAAATGGGCGATGGCGATTCGCGCGACAGCCGCGATTTCAAATTTAACAACTACATCAGCCGCTATCACGCCCGCCATTGCGATTTAATGGATTTGCTGGCGATGTACACAGGGCGCGCCAATGCGCCGCTGGATGAACTGGCGAAAATGTGCGGCTTCCCGGGCAAGCTCGGTATGGATGGTGGGCAGGTGTGGCAAGCCTATCAAAACGGAGAAATTGAAAACATCCGCGATTACTGTGAAACCGATGTTGCCAACACTTATTTGGTGTACCAACGCTTTCGCATGATGACGGGCGCGCTATCGGGCGATGAATACGAAAACGAAGTGGAAAGACTGCACGAATATTTGTTTTCTCTATCCGAAGACAAGGAACATTGGGGCGTGTTCTTGGATGCTTGGGAATAGACAGCCTGAAAACCGCTGCGCTACTCCATCCCCATTTTCAGGCTGCCTTACGCGCGTTCGGCAGCCTTGTTATTTGGCAAGCGCCAACGGCGATACCAAGCATTTGCGTTATAATCGCCCCCTTTTGTTCACCCCCAAAAACACACCATGAAATACATCCACATCATCGGCATTGGCGGCACATTTATGGGCGGACTCGCCGCCATCGCCCAACAAGCAGGCTTCAAAGTAACAGGCTGCGACGCCAAAATGTATCCGCCCATGAGCACGCAGCTGGAAGCGCTCGGCATCTGCGTACACGAAGGCTTTGACGCAGCGCAGTTGGATGACTACCGCGCCGATGTGTATGTGGTTGGCAATGTTGCCAAGCGCGGCATGGAAGTCATTGAAGCCATCCTTAACCGCAATCTGCCTTATATTTCCGGCCCGCAATGGCTCGCCGAAAACGTGTTGCATCAGCATTGGGTGCTCGCCGTGGCAGGCACGCATGGCAAAACCACCACCGCTTCTATGCTGGCTTGGGTGTTGGAATACGCAGGCATGGGCGCAGGTTTTCTGATTGGCGGCGTGCCGCAAAACTTCAACGTATCCGCTCGCTTGCCGCAAAACGAATCGCCGTTTTTCGTAATTGAAGCGGATGAATACGACACCGCCTTTTTTGACAAACGCAGCAAATTCGTCCACTACCGCCCGCGCACCGCCATTCTCAACAATCTGGAATACGACCACGCCGACATCTTCCCCAATCTCGCCGCCATAGAAACCCAATTTCACCACCTTGTGCGCACCGTGCCCAGCGAAGGCTTAATCGTCGCTAACGCCCATTCAGGCAGCCTGAAAACCGTGTTGGCGCAAGGCTGCTGGACACCCGTCGCCCCCTTTGGCGATAACGCCCATTGGCAAGTGAGCAACGTGCAGCCCAGCGGCGCATTTGACGTGCAATATCAGGGCAACACCGTAGGGTACATCGCGTGGGACTTGCTCGGCGACCACAACCGCCTGAACGCCCTAGCCGTTATCGCCGCCGCGCAACACGTTGGCGTGCGCGTTGAACATAGCTGCCAAGCATTGAGTCAGTTTAAAAACGTGAAACGGCGCATGGAAATCAAAGGCATCGTCAATGGCATCACCGTTTACGACGACTTCGCCCACCACCCCACCGCCATAGAAACTACCCTAGCAGGCTTGCGCCAAAAAGTTGGCAGCGCGCGCATCATCGCCGTGCTGGAACCGCGCTCCAACACCATGAAACTCGGCACCATGTCTGCCGCTCTTGCAGGCAGCCTGAAAGATGCCGACCAAGTGTTTTGCTACGCAGGCGGCGTAGATTGGGACGTTGCCAGCGCGCTCGCCCCATTGGGCAGCAAGGCACACATCGGCAAGCAGTTTGATGATTTTGTGAACCGCATCGCAGCTGCTGCCCAAGCAGGCGACCATATTTTGATTATGAGCAACGGCGGCTTCGGCGGCATCCATGAGAAGCTGCTGGCGCAATTGGCAACCTGAAACGACAAACCACGCCACCGTGCATTCATTCCCTTTTCAGGCTGCCGCAGCATCAGGCAGCCTGAAAATTATTTTGGCTTTAAGATTGCCATTGCACGCGTTGCGCCGCGTACCACGCTGTGTAGCCCAACCATTTTCAAGCTGCCCATGCCACGCCAAAGGCAGCCTGAAAAGCCGTTTTGGTTTAAAATACCCCTTTTCACAAATTAACAAAACAAGGAAAAAACATGTTAGACATCCAACTATTGCGCAACGATTTGGCAGGCGTGGCAGCGCGATTAGCCACGCGCGGTTTTGAATTGGACACCGCCGCGTTTGAGCAACTGGAAAACCAGCGCAAAGCCCTGCAAGTGCAAAGCGAAGAAGCGCAGGCGAAAGTGAACACGCTGTCTAAACAAATTGGCGAATTGATGAAGCAAGGCAAACGCGAAGAAGCCGAAGCGGTGAAAGCCGAAGTGGCGCAGGTGAAAACCCTGCAAGAGCAGCTCAACCAAGACTTGCCGCGCATTCAGGCTGCCTTGGATGATTTGCTGCTGCGCATCCCCAATCTGCCGCATAGCAGCGTACCCGTTGGCAAGGATGAAACGGAAAACGTGGAAGTGCGCAAAGTTGGTACGCCCAAAATCTTTGATTTTGAAGTGAAAGACCATGTGGATTTGGGCGCGGCGCTGGGCTTGGATTTTGAAAAAGCGGCGGAATTATCGGGCGCGCGATTCAGCCTGATGAAGGGAAAAGTGGCGCGGCTGCATCGGGCGCTGGCACAGTTTATGCTGGACACGCACACGCAGCAGCACGGCTACACCGAATGCTACACGCCGTATATCGTGAGCGATGCCGCGCTGCTGGGCACGGGGCAGCTGCCCAAGTTTGCCGAGGATTTGTTCCACGTTACGCGCGGCGGCGATGAGAGTAAATTGTCGCAATACCTGATTCCCACGGCGGAGGTTACGCTCACCAATATCGTGCGTGACACGATTGTGGCGGAGAAAGATTTGCCGTTGAAGTTCACCGCGCATTCGCCTTGTTTCCGCAGCGAAGCGGGTTCGCACGGCAAGGACACGCGCGGCTTAATCCGCCAGCATCAGTTTGACAAGGTGGAAATGGTGCAAGTGGTGCAGCCTGAAAACTCGTATGCCGCGCTGGAAGAGATGGTGTCGCACGCGGAAAATATTTTGAAGCTGCTGGAACTGCCCTATCGCGTGATTACGCTGTGCACGGGCGATATGGGCTTTGGCGCGGCGAAAACCTATGATTTGGAAGTGTGGGTGCCCGCGCAAAATACTTATCGCGAAATTTCCAGCTGCTCCAACTGCGAGGATTTCCAAGCGCGGCGCATGAAAGCCCGCTTTAAAGGCGAAGACGGCAAAAACCGTTTGCTGCACACGCTCAACGGCTCAGGCTTGGCGGTAGGGCGCACGCTGGTTGCCGTGCTGGAAAACCATCAAAATGCCGATGGCAGCATCCACATTCCGCCCGCATTGCGCCCGTATCTGGGCGGTTTGGAAAAACTAGAACCCTAAAATCCGCATATTAAAACCCCAAAGGCAGCCTGAAAACGTTTCGCAGAAACTCGCTGCATCCGTTTTCAGGCTGCCTTACACACAACAAACATCATGAAAAACATCACCTTACTCTATTTCGCCGCCCTGCGCGAAGCCACAGGCAAAGACCAAGAAACCTACGCCACCGCCGCTAACACCGTTGCCGAACTCTATGCCGAATTGCAACAGCGTTACGCGTTTCCAGCCGTGCCGCTGCGCGCCGCCCAAAACCACGTTTTCTGCGATTGGCACGCCTCCCTTGCCGACCAAGACACCATCGCATTCATCCCCCCCGTGGCAGGAGGCTAACCATGTTCGCGCTAACCGACCAACCCATTAACGTCCACGCCCTGCGCGAGCAGCTCACGCAAAACGAATTGTGCGGCGCGTTCAACAGCTTTGAAGGCTGGGTGCGCCGCCACAACGACGGCAAAACGGTGGACTACCTTGTTTACAGCGCCTACGCCCAACTCGCGCAAAGCCAAGGCGAAGCCATCATCGCCCAAGCCAAGCAACGCTTTGCCATTGAAGATGCTGTGTGCGTGCATCGCGTGGGCAAGCTCGCCATCGGCGAAATCGCCGTGTTCGTGGGCGTGAGTGCAGGGCATCGCGACGCCGCCTTTGCCGCCTGCCGCTTCATCATTGATACCGTGAAAGCCGAAGTGCCCATCTGGAAGCAAGAGTTCTACACCGACGGCAGCGCAGAGCAACCACCCGCATGGTTAGCCAACGCCGAAGCATTGCCCAAATAATTTTCAGGCTGCCTGATGCGAGAAAGGCAGCCTGAAAACAGAATAGGGCAGGGTTTAAGATTGAGCCCGCGTATAAAGTGCACAAAAACCAAAAGGCAGCCTGAAAACGATATTTCCCGTTTTCAGGCTGCCTTTGTCTTAACACATTAAGCCGCTTGCTCTTCTTGTGCTTGGTTAAACATCGCTTCAAAGTTAATCGGCGCCAACAACACAGGTGGGAAGCCCGCACGCGTAACCGTTGAAGAAACCACTTCGCGCGCATAAGGGAACAGAATGTTCGGGCAAGCCACGCCAAGCAACATATTCACATCGTTTTCCGGAATGTTTTCCAAACGGAAAATGCCCGCTTGGCTCACTTCGTTCAAAAACACCACACGATTATCAGCCAATTTAGCGGTAACCGTAACCGTAATCACGCATTCATAAAAGTTCTCTTCAATTTGCGAAGCGGTAGTATTGATGCGCATATCCACTTCGGGCGTTTCTTGTTCCAAGAAAATTTTGGGCGCGTGTGGCACTTCCAAAGACAAATCTTTCACATACAATTTTTCTACGCTAAACACAGGTTGCGCAGACGCAGTTTCTTGTTGTGGAGCAGGATTTTGTTCACTCATGATGATTCCTTTGTGAGGGGGTTAAAAAATTATTCAGCTTGGAGCAAAGGCAGCAAATCACCTTTTTGATGCAAAGCATACAAATCAGTAAAACCACCTATGTGGGTTTTACCAATAAAAATTTGCGGCACAGAGCGCAAACCTGTTAATTGTTGCATTTGGACAAAATCAGCAGGCGAGCGGCTAACGTTGATTTCTTCAATTTCATCCACGCCAACTTGTTTTAACAACTGCTTTGCCATTGTGCAATAAGGGCAAAATGTGCCTGTGTACAAGGTTACTTGCTGCATCGCGTTCTTTCGTTCTTCAAATTGCAAAAACTGGATTCTTAAAAAAGATTTAAGAACCCAGTTTCAAATCATTTTAACAACCGATTATTGCGCAGCAGGAGCGGGAGCAGCCACTTCGCGTTGAACTTCGCGTGTTACCAAAGATTCAACTTGAATATCTACGCGACGGTCAGGCTCAATACATGCGATAAGTGCTGAACGTTTTTTAGCTTTGGATACTTTTTTACCCAATTTAGCCACTTCTGCTTGACATTGTTCAGTCATGCGAGCTTGGCTTTCGCCCAAGCCAACAGCAGAAACGCGGTCAGCAGGAACGCCTTGTTGTACCAAGTAGTTGGCAACAGTATTGGCGCGACGCTCAGACAATGCTTGGTTGTAAGCATCTGAACCCATAAAGTCGGTATTGCCTTCTACGCGGATAGATTGTACGTTGCTTTGAGACAATTTAGCAGACAAGTCGTTCAGAGTAGTGATGGCTTCTGGACGCAAGTTGTATTTGTCAAAACCGAACAGGAATTCAGATTGTAGAGAAATGGTTTCGTTTACTTTTTCAGTAACGGTTTGAGTTTTAGGTGCTTCTTCAACTCTGTCGCCGCATTCAACCAAGCCGTTGGCGGCTTTGTCTAAATAGGTGTTTTCCCAGCATTCGCCGTAGTTGTTGCGAACAACTTCGCCTGAACCTTGGCTGGTGGTGTAACCGTGCACTTCGTGTGCCATTGCACCTGTGGAAGCCATCAGAGCTACGATTAATGCGCTTAATTTGATTTGTTTAGTCATGTTATTCCCTCATCAAGAAAATGATTTTGGCAGGTTTTGTGTTTGCCACGTTGAGATTTCAGGCTGTTGCTTGAATAAAACTTCTAGGCGCGAACCCAAATTTTTACCAATGCTTACTATAAGAATTTGGGGCTTCTCTGTCAATGCTTTTTGCGTTTGACTTGTTTTGCGCTGCGGTTTAACGATACTCAAGTATCTGTTCTTTGTCATATATTTTTGTGATTCTGCGGTGGTGCAGTTGTATAAATGCAACATAAAAAATGGTTGTATTGGGGGATTTTTTGGAGTGTGGTGCTTGGGTGGGGCTTGTTTTTGCGTTGTGTTGGGGGGCGTGTTACATTGTGCGTTTTTGTTTTTGGGATGATGTGATGAAGTTGCAGCAGTTGCGTTATGCGGTGGAGGTGTTTCGCCATAATTTGAATGTGTCGGAGGCGGCGGAGACGTTGTTTACTTCGCAGCCTGGGGTGTCTAAGCAGATTCGGTTGTTGGAAGATGAGCTTGGGGTGCAGATTTTTATTCGCAGTGGTAAGCGGATTGTGGCGGTTACGCAGGTGGGGATGGAGATTTTGGAGACGGCGGAGCAGGTGTTGCGGGGGGTGCGTAATATTAAGAATATTGGGGGGGAGTTTGCGAAGACGGAGCGGGGTTCGTTTACGATTGGGGCGACTCATGCTTTGTTGCGTTTCAGGCTGCCTGATGTGTTGGCGCGGTTTCGGGCGTTGTTTCCTGATGTGCGTTTGGTGTTGAAGCAGGGAAGTCCTGCTGATTTGATGGGGATGGTGTTAAATGGTGAGGTGGATTTGGCTTTGACGATGGATTGCTCAGGGGAGTGGGATAGTTTGCGGGCGTTGTCGTTTGGGGAGTGGCGTTATGTGTTGGTGTTGCCGCGTGATCATGAGTTGGTGAGCAAGGGGGAGATTTCGTTGGCGGATGTGGCGGCGTTGCCGTTGCTGACTTATGGTTTTACGTTTGATGGGGGGGCTTTGGCAACGCGTGCGTTTGCTCGGGCGCGGTTGTCTTGGCATACGGTGTTTGAGTCGGATGATGGGGGGGTGTTGTTGGATTATGTGCGCTTGGGGCTGGGGGCGGGATTGATGGATGGTGCTGGGTTTGATGGGGGGCGCTATCAGGATTTGGTGGCTTTGGATGTGGGGCATTTGTTTGAGTTGGGGGAATATAAGGTGGTGGTGCGCTCGGATGGGGTGTTGCGGGGCTTTGCTTATGATTTTATGGGTTTGTTGGATGAGGGCTTGACGCGGGAGAGGGTGAATCGTTTGTTGTTTGCGCCTGCGGTGGAGGATTTTTCTATTTAGTTGGGCTGTGAGGCAGCCTGAAAAAAAGGGGGCTGTGCTGAGAATACTTTCAGGCTGCCTTTGGGATGTGGATATTGTGTGTGGGCTTGGGTTCATACGGGTTATTGGTTTTCAGGCTGCTTTTGGATGGGCAGCCTGAATTTTGTTGATTGGATGGTTGTGATGTTGAATGGGAATGTGATGGGGCGTTGGCGTGTGCTGGGGTTTTTACGGTTTTTGTGGCGGCGTTTTAATGAGGTGGATGTGTTGCAGGCGGCGGGGAGTTTGACGTTTACCACGCTATTGGCGTTGGTGCCGATTTTGACGGTGCTGTTGGTGGTGGTTACGGTGTTTCCGCTGTTTGGGGATATGGTGAATGCGTTTATGCTGTTTTTGAATCGGACGATTGTGCCCAGCGGGGTGTCGGCGGTGGTGGATTATTTGAATGAATTTAAATTGCAGGCGGGGCGTTTGACGACTTTTGGGGTGGGGATTATGGTGGTTACGGTGTTGATGATGGTGAACACGGTGGAGCAGACATTTAATCAGATTTGGCGGGTGCAACAGCGGCGGTCTTTGTGGGTGCGTTTGCCGATGTATTTGGTGCTGGTGGTGCTGGTGCCTGCGGTGGTGGGGGTGAGCGTGTCGCTGTCAACGAATTTGTTGTTTTTTGGCGCGGCGCAAAGCCCTGCTTGGTTTTCAGGCAGCCTGAAAGTGGTGCATCAGGTGTTGTTGGATATGCTGGCTTTGACTTTGGTGTTTCGCGTTACGCCCAATTGTTATGTGCCGATGCGCCATGCTTTGCTGGGGGCGGGCTTGGCGGCGGTGTTGTTGGAAGTGGCAAAATGGGGATTTGGGGTGTATTTGCGCCATTTTCATAGCTATGAGCTGGTGTATGGTGCGTTTGCGATTGTGCCGATTTTTTTGATTTGGCTGCATGTGTTGTGGTCTATTGTGTTGGGCGGGGCGTTGTTTACGGCGTGTTGCAATTATTGGCAGGGCAATGCGTTTTTGCGCACGCACGCGGCGCATACGCTGTTGGATGATGTGTTGGCGTTGCTGCTGCTTTTGGCGCGGGAGAATCGGGTGTTGACGTTGCGGGATTTTCGCCAGCGTTTGAATATTGGCTATGACCGCGCGGAATTGCTGCTGCTGCGGTTGGAGGATTTGGGCTATGTGATGCGGCGTTCGCGCGGTTGGGCGTTGTGCCGTGCGGCGGATGAGATTGAGCTGAGCAGTTTGTTTCGCGCGTTTGTGTTTGATGTGGACAATAGTGTTTGCGATGATGAACGGCTGGATGATTTGATGCGCGGTTGTATGGCGGGATTAAAGGGGAGCTTGGGGGATGTGTTGCGCGAGAGGCAGCCTGAAAAGGGGTAAACAATAGGTAAACAAAAAATCCTGCTCATTGGCAGGATTTTATTTTTTGTGGATTAGACGATATTTTTATCTACGGCAAACATCATTTGGCGGCAGAGCGATACATTTGCGCTTTTGCGGTTTACGGCAAGGTAGATAAACATATTGCGGTGTTGTTTAACGGGGCAGAGAAAATGATATTGGCTGGTGGTGGTGATCATGATGTCGTTGATTTCATCGTCCATTTCCAGCTTTTGCATGGTTTTGATTTTGGCGCGCATCACTTCGCTGCCGCGCGCCGCCACCACTTCTAAGTCAAATGTGGGGTCGTTGCTGCCTGATGCCATGAGCATTCCGCTTTCAAAGTCCACAATTGCTGCTGCAATCGCGCCTTTGAGTGTGAGCATCTTATCAACGAAGAGTTGTAGGTTCATTGTTTGAATCTTTCTAAATCTGCTGTGCTGTTTAATGGACAATCGGAAATGGTGGGCATTTTATCATTTTATGTAAAGGAAAGGTATAGAAGTGGGCGTTTTCAGGCTGCCTTGTGCTATAACTCTTGGGTATCTACATCAATGTGCCAGCGCACATTGCCGCTTTTGTATTGCGCTAACACTTGCTCCCATTGGGCAAGGGCATGGTGCAGGGCTTTGCGGCTGGGGCTTTCTAGGAAAACTTGGGCACGTTCGCGCTCGGCAAGGCGTGCCATTTGCATGGGGACAGCACCAAATTGGTGGACGTTGTCGGGCAGCGTGGGGGCGATGCAGTCGCGGATGTCGTTAAGAAACTGGCTGGCTTCGGCTTGGGTGGGGGCATCGGCGCGAATGGCAGCCTGAAAACCGTAGGGCGGCAGGGCGAAGAGTTCGCGCTGGGCAAGCTCGTGATCGGCAAACAGGGGGTAGTTTTGCGCTTGCACGGCGGCGAAAACGGGATGCTCGGGCAGCCGTGTTTGGATAAGCACGCGCCCTGCGGTTTCGGCACGTCCTGCTCTGCCTGATACTTGCATCAGTTCGGCGAACAGCCGCTCGGGGGCGCGGAAGTCGCTGGAAAACAGTGAGCCATCGGCGTTTAACACGATAACGAGATTGAGCCGTGCGAAGTCGTGTCCTTTGGCGAGCATTTGCGTGCCGATTAAGACGTCTATTTCGTTGGCGTGGATGGCGGCGTAGAGCGCGTCCCAGTCGCGCTGGTGGCTGGTGCTGTCTCTGTCCACGCGGGCGATTTGGGCTTGCGGCAGGGCGGCGCGTAGGGTGTCTTCAATGCGCTGCGTGCCTTGCCCGATGGCGGTTAAATCTTGGTTGCCGCAATCGGGGCAGGCGATGGGAATAGGTAGCCTGAAATCGCAATGGTGGCAGCGCAGTTGGCGTGCGCGTTGGTGTAGCACCATTTTGGCGGAGCAATGGGGGCAACCGAAGGTGTGTCCGCAATCGCCGCAAAACAGCGCGGGGGCGAAACCGCGGCGGTTGAGATACACCAGCGAGATGCCGCCTTGGGCGTGGTTGTCTTGCAGCATTTTGAGCGCGAGCGGCGAGATGCCGTTGTTGAGCGTAATTGGGCGCACGTCTAAAAGCTGGATTTGCGGCAACTGGGCGTGTGGGTTGGCGCGATGGGGCAGGCTGAGCAGGCGGTATGCACCTGTTTGCGCTTTGTGCCAGCTCTCTAAGCTGGGGGTGGCGCTGCCGAGCACGATGGGGCAGGCGGCTTGTTGCGCTCGCCAGATGGCTAAATCGCGGGCGTGGTAGCGCAGTTCGTTGTCTTGTTTGAACGATGAATCGTGTTCTTCGTCCACCACGATGAGCGCTAAATCGGGCAAAGGGGTAAATACAGCAAGCCGCGTGCCAATGATGAGCTTGGCTTGTCCGAGCATGGCGCGCAGATAGTCTTGGCTGCGCTTGCCTGCGGCGGTTTGGCTGTGTAGCACGGCGGTGGGCAGATGGGGGAAGCGGTTGGCAACGCGTTGCAGCAGCTGCGGCGTTAGGTTGATTTCGGGCAGCAGCAGCAATACTTGCTTGCCTTGCGCGAGCGCGGTTGCCATCGCGTCAAAATAAACTTCGGTTTTGCCGCTGCCTGTGATGCCGTAGAGCAAAAAGGGTTGGAATTGCCCAAAGGCAGCCTGAATTTGGCTGGATGCGGTGTGCTGCTCGGGGTTGAGTGTGTGGGCGGATTTTGGGATTTCAGGCTGCCCTTGCATACTGATGGTAAGCCAGTTTTGCGCGGCGTATTCGTTAATCAGATGAGCGGCTTGCGGATGGATTTTTTTCAGCGCGGCAAGATTCAGGCAGCCTGAAAACAGCGCTTGCCACAGTGCGAGTTTTTTATGCGAACGCGCGGGCGGGGCGGGCTGCTGTTTGCCTAGCTCGTTGAGCGTGTAGAAGGTTTCAGGCTGCGGCATTTTGGTGGGCTGATTTTCGCGCAGGGCTTGCGGCAGCGCGGTGAACGCGGTTTGCCCGATGGGGTAGTGGTAATAACGCGCGGTGAATTCAATCAGCGCGAGCCAGTTTTCGAGCAGCGGAGCTTCGTCGGCGAATACTTGCTGCACGGCGCGGATTTTGTGCGCAGCGATTTCAGGCTGCGCTTCTTCGCCCCACACAATGCCCGCCAGTATTTTGTTGGTAAACGGCACCAGCACGCGCGTGCCGCGTGGCAGCGGCGTGGGGTGGGAATAAGTGAGCAAACCAAGGGGGATATTGAGCGCGATTTTGAGATAATGCATGGCGATTCGGTTTTCAGGCTGCCGTTAAACAGAGCATTGCTTAAAATAGCGCCGCCGCGCATCAACAACATAAACGCAATGGCAACGCCGTATCATCGCAATTTTAACCAACAGCACAACAACAAAAGGGCGGATTATGGCACAAAACGCGCAGGCAGCCTGAAACGCCCGTCCCACGCTATACTTCGCCATCTACACCCAAAGGACACGCAATGAACTACGCCCAAGACGCCCTATGGTGGCGGCTCACGCATCCCATCATCCGCGATCTCGCCAGCCTGCTTACTGCCCCGCCGCTGTGGCGCACCGATTGCGAATTACCCGTGCGCCAATTGCTCGGCGAACACGGTTTCAGGCTGCTTTTGGCATGGAATGACCAATGGCAAAGCGACCCCCAAAGGCAGCCTGAAAACCTTACCCGCAACCGCTATGCGCTGGGCAAATACGCCGAAGACCTGCTTGCCTACTGGTTTGCCCACGCGCCGCACGCCCAGCTACTCGCCGCCAATCTGCCTGTTTACAGCGAAGGCGCAGCGGGCAAAAGCACGCTTGGCGAGATGGATTACATTGTCGCACTGGGCGGCACGCCATATCACCTAGAACTCGCCTGCAAATACCACGGCAGCGCCACAGGCGAACACATGGCAGGACTGAACCCACGCGACACCCTTGCGCGCAAACAGCGCAAGCTGCAACGCCAGCTTGCCCTGCTCGCCACGCCTGAAGCCCAAGCCGCTCTACAAGCACACGGCATCGCCCCCGACAACATCCGCAGCGCCAGCATCGTGCGCGGCATCGGCTTCACCGCCACAGGCGAGCTGCCCGCCGATTTCCCAGCGCAAGCATGGAGCGGCATCTGGACAAACAACCCCGCAACCCTGCCAGAACACGCCCGCTACTACCGCCTAAACCGCACCGAATACCTAGCCCCCGCCCGCATCACGCAGCCTGAAACCATCAGCCGCAGCCAAATCGCCCCCACCGCGCTTTACGCCCAAGTAGAACCCCGCCCCGATGGCTATTGGCACGAAGTGCAGCGGATTATGGTGGTTGCAGGGTGATTGTATGGATATGGTTTTCAGGCTGCCTTTCAAGCCATCCCAAAGGCAGCCTGAAAACGAATGTAGGGTGTGCAGCTTGCTGCGCACACGGTTTTTGGGAAACTAAAAACCACACGCCTTGCCGATTGATAAACACAGTTTCAGGCTGCCTTTGGACGATGCAACAGGGTGGGACGTGTAATCATGCAAAACCATGCACCGATTATTGTTCACCGCAAAAGCAGCCTGAAAATGAGCGAAGCAAGCTTCTGCGAAGCTAAAACTGAAACGCCGTTTGAAAAACCGTTTTCAGGCTGCCTTTGACAACGCAAAAAGCAGCCTGAAAACGAACGTAGGGTGTGCAGCTCACTGCGCACGCAGTTCACAAAGTTAAGACAGAAAACCACGCACATAACAAAGCCCCCCACTCATCCCACATCAACTCAATTTCCCGCCATACCACGCCGCGCCCGTGGCGTACCCCGCGCAAAACCCTTGCCATTGCGCCCACCCTTCCCCTCGCGCTCAGCCTTCGCCCAACACACAAAGCAGCCTAAAAACAAAACTATCACCAAGCGAAATAATCATTTTCAGGCTGCCTCAATGTCTGCCACACACCACACAAAACAACACCGCGCCGCTTTTCCACCCCACCAACCCCTATCCCAAACTTTGCTAAAATCCCCCCTTTTGTTTACCCATCTCCCAGCAGCTTGAAACACCGTTTCGCAAAACCCCGTTTCAGGCTGCCCATATCAAAGGAATCTCATGCAAACCCTAGATTTAACAGGGCTAAAATGCCCGCTCCCCATTCTCCGCACCAAAAAAGCCCTTGCCACATTAGACAGCGGCGCCATCATCACCGTGCTCGCCACCGATGCAGGCGCACCCGCCGATTTCGCCGCCTTCTGCCAACACACAGGGCACGAATTGCTGGAAAGCAGCGAAGATAACGGCGTGTTCACGCTGGTGTTAAAACACAAATAACGCCGCGCAAACCCCCAAGCAAGCTACATGAAACTCCACATCCTATCCGATACCCACGGCCAGCCCGTTATCCCCCATCCCGAAGCCGATTTAATCGTCCACGCCGGCGATTTCGGCAACGGGCGGCGCGGCGCCGAAGCCTTTCAGGCTGCCTGCGAACGCGCGGGCAAGCCCTGCGTATTCGTGCTCGGCAACCACGACTTCTACGGCGAAAACATCGACAGTCTGCCGCGCGAACTCATCGCCACTGGCGCACCGCTGCTCACCGAAAACCGCAGCCTAGAATTTGGCGGCTACACCTTTGTCGGCGGCACGCTGTTCAGCAATTTCAGGCTGCCTTTGGCGAACAAAAAACAGTTCCGCGAAAACGTCGCCCTTGCCCGCAGCAATATCGCCGACTTTTTCTACATCGCCGCAGGCACGCCGCCGCGCGAAAGGCGCGCCGAACCCGAAGACTACATCGCCCGTTTCAACGCCCAGCTTAGCTTTATTGAGCCGTTCCGCCACCGCGCGCACACCTCGTGCTCACCCATTTTCTGCCGCACCCTGTTTGCATCGCGCCACCCTATGCCGACTCGCCGCTCAACCCCTATTTCATCAACCAGATTGACGTAGCGGGCTTTGACTACTGGATTGCGGGGCATACCCACCACGCCGTAGGCACCGTGCAAAACAGCTGCCGCATCATCATCAACCCGCTGGGCTACCCGAACGAATACGGACAAAACGGCTACCGCAACGGCTTTTTGCTGGAGCTGCCTGATTAACCCAAAGGCAGCCTGAAAACAAGCGTAGAGTGTGCAGCTTGCTGCGCACGCGGTTTACAAGGTTGGGACAAAAAACCGTATGCGTGGCAAAGCCACACACCCTACGCCATGCAGACTACGCTTGCTAAAATTTAAATTTTGGGGCTGTCCTAGATAACTCAGGAAATTCCACTTAAGTTAGAATCTTCCTT
>CAUQQW010000044.1:0-16726 GCA_963520365.1 uncultured Kingella sp. | reverse complement strand
TGCGGTTTCAGGCTGCCTGAAAGGGCTTTGATGAAGGTGGATTTGCCGCTGCCGTTTACGCCAAGCAGCCCGAAGCGTGCGCCGTTTTCCAGCGATAGACTGATGTTTTTTAATACGGTTTCTGCGCCGTAGCCCAAATCGGCGTGTTCCATTTTCAGCAGGGGATTGGGTAGATGCTCAGGCGCGGCAAATTCAAACAAAAATTCGTTGTCCAACTGCGCGGGGGCGATTTTTTCCATTTTTTCCAACGCTTTAATGCGGCTTTGCGCCTGCGTGGCTTTGGTGGCTTTGGCTTTGAAGCGGTTGATAAACGATTGCAGATGTTGGATTTTGGCTTGCTGTTTGGCGAACGCGGCTTGCTGGTTTGCCAAGCGTTGCGCGCGTTCTTTGAGGTAGAAATCGTAGCCGCCGCCGTAGAGCGTGAGTTTTTGTTGTGCCAGTTCAAGCGTTTGCGTGGTGGTGGCGTTGAGAAAATCGCGGTCGTGTGAAATGATGATTTGCGTGCAGGGCAGGCTGGCGAGGTGGTTTTCCAGCCACAGCACGGTTTCCAAATCCAAGTGGTTGGTGGGCTCGTCTAACAGCAGCAAATCGGCGCGGCACATCAGGGCTTGCGCAAGGTTGAGCCGCATACGCCAGCCACCCGAAAAGGCTTTGACGGGCTTGGCGTGTTCGTCTTGCGAAAAACCTAACCCGCTCAATAATTTGGCGGCGCGGGCGGGCGCGGAGTAGGCATCAATTTCGTCTAATTTGGCGTGCCATTCGGCTTGTTTCATGCCGTCGTTATCGGCTTCGGCGGCGGCTAAGGCAGCCTGAAAATGCTGTAACTCGGCATCGCCCTGCAACACATAATCCAGCGCGGTGGTGTCCAGCGCGGGGGTTTCTTGGGCGACGGCGGCGAGCTTCCATGTTTTGGGCAGCAGCAAATCGCCTTTGTCTTGCCCGATTTCGCCTTTAATCAGCGCAAACAGGCTGGATTTGCCTGTGCCGTTTTTGCCGATTAAGCCGACGCGCTGGCGGGGGTTGATGGTGGCGGTGGCGTTGTCCAGCAGGATTTTGCTGCCGCGTTGCAGGGTGAGATTTTTGATTTCTATCATTTTTGTTTACAGAGATGGATTTCAGGCTACCTTTTGCGGTGGCGGTTTAGAAGCGGTAATACGACCAATTGGGGTCGTATTGGCAGCTCACTTCGGCGGGCAGCGGGCATTGCTCGCACAGTACGGCGGCTTTTTCCACCAAGCCTGCGGGGTTGCTGCTGTTGTAATACATGGTGCGCGTGCCGTTGGTCATATTCATGACGCTCAAAGTGAAAATGCCTTGCTGGTTCAGGCTGGCTTCGGCTTCTATGCTGTCTTGCAGCTCGTAGGCGGCATCCAAATCGGCTTTGCTGGCTAACTGCGCTTCCACGCACACCACCCAGCCCATATCAGCGCGACCGAGCAGGCTGGCGGCGGATTCGTTGCGCATCAGCACCAAAGCATCTTGTTCTTCCGCTTCGTCTTCTTCAATTTGATAAGTGCCAAACTGCCATTCAGGCTGCGGGTAAACACCCGTGTAGCCCAATTCCAGCCACATTTTGTTTAATTTTTTGGGCAATTCGACAAGCGAAATGGCTTGCTCGGGCGCGATGCTGTCCACAAAATCCAACGCGACGATTTTAACAGTTGCCGCCCATTCGCCAACAACGTGGTCCAGCATAATAATCGCCATGTTTTGGGCGTGTTCGCGCATATCATCAGGGATGGGCGTGGTGAAGGCGATGTCTAGCGCGGGCAGCATTCGCCATTCGCTCAACGCCACGGCGATGTCGCCAATGCGCAACAAAAAGCCGTCCATCCTAATCGCAAAATCGGGCGAAACGGTGGCAAGTGGCGAACGAAACGCGCGAACGTGGTATCGCTGGGTTTGCGCCAATTCCGCCAAAGCCTGCACTTGCGGAAAATGCTCGCGAAAGCCGTTGGCGGAAAAAACCAAGCAGGGCAACTCCTTGGAATCGGGCGCAATGCCTTCCAATTCCACAATGCACTCCGCGCAAAATTGGTGCAGCAAATCATTGGCTTGTTCCACAAAATCAATATCGTCCAGCTGCGACAGCTCGGCTTCTTGCTGCTGCCATGCCGCCCAAAATTGGCGGGCGTTTTGGCGCCGGGCGTGGATTTCGGCGAGATGGGGATTGCTCATGGTGGTCTCCTTGGGCGGTTAGACGGGGGAGGCAGCCTGAAAACGGCAAGGGTTTTAGCTTGGTGCAAGCGCATGAACCCCTTTCAGGCTACCTTTATGATGCCCCAAAGCCAAGCTGCGTAGCGAAGCTAAAACGTTTACGCCTTCATATAGTCGCACACCTTATCAATCTGCTCGGCGATGCTGCCTGAAAATTGGTTGTCAAAAAACGCGCTGCCGATAGTAAACGCCCACGGTTGCGCGGCTTTGAGTTCGTCCAGCCGTTGATAGCTGTTTACGCTGCCGGCGATGCACACGGGGATGGATACGCTTTTGACTAATTCGGCATTGAGTTGAGCCGCGTTGCCTGTGTAGCGGTAGCCGAGCAAATCTATGCCGTGCACGCCTTGGGCGGCGTAGCTTTGCGCTTCGGCGATGATGTCGGCGATATTGCCGCTCAGGATGGTGGGGCGTTCGGCAAGCTCGCCCACAAAGGGCATATATTTCAAGCGGTTGGCTTGGCAAAATTGGTTGATGGATGGGTAGAATTTTGTGCCCATCAAAATATCGCAGCCGCATTCTAGCGCGGCTTCTGCGCCTGCTAAGCCCGCTTCTTCGGTGTATTCCACCACTTCTAAAAACGTGGTTTTGCCGTCTGCTTTCATCAGGGCGAATAAGTCTTTCATTTCTTGGCGCGACAGCGGTTCTTCTTTGAAGCCCCAAAATTGGGCTTGGCTGTGGCGGTTTTGCAGGTAGATTTCGCGGGCGTTGGCAACGGTGTGGTCGTTGTGGGTGAGCATGACGATTAGGTGGGGCGTGGGCATGGTGTTGTTCCTTGATGGGTGGGCGGGGGCGGTTTCAGGCTGCCTTGGTCGGTTTTATTTTGTTAGCAATAGGCAGCCTGAAAACTAAATTTGCCAATCAATCGGCGCAATGCCGTGTTGCGCCAAATAGGCGTTGGCTTGGGAAAAATGCTTACAGCCAAAAAAGCCGCGATAGGCAGACAGCGGCGAGGGGTGCGGCGCGGTGAGCACGAGATGGCGGCTACGGTCTATCATCGCGCCTTTTTTCTGCGCGTGGCTGCCCCACAGCATGAACACGATGTTTTGGCGATGCGCGTTAAGCTGGGCGATGACGCGGTCGGTAAAGGTTTCCCAGCCAAGGTTGGCGTGCGAATGTGCTTGGTGGGCGCGCACGGTGAGCACGGTGTTGAGCAGCAACACACCCTGCTCCGCCCAATGGTTTAGGCAGCCTGAAACGGGGATTTGGAAGCCCGCGATATCATCCGCCAATTCTTTATAGATATTGACCAGCGAGGGCGGCGGGCTGATGCCTTCCTGCACGGAAAAAGCCAAACCGTGCGCTTGGCGTTCGTTGTGATACGGGTCTTGCCCAAGGATAACGACTTTGGTTTGCGCGAACTCGGTGAGCTTGAAGGCATTGAACACGTCGGCGGCTGGCGGATAGACGATTTGCCCGCTTACCCGCTCGGCGCGAACGCTGGCGAGAATGTGTTGGAAATAGGGCTGGGCTTTTTCTGCGGCAAGGGCATCGTGCCAAGTCTGCATAGACTGCATGGGGTTGTCCTTTGGGATGACGGCGTTTCAGGCTGCCTATGATGCGGCATTAGGCAGCCTGAAAACTGGGCGCATTGGGATGGTTTGAAAAATGCTTTTCAGGCTGCCTTGCTTATCCGCATCAGCATGATGCAGCCTGAAAGCGATGCAGCGCGGCATTCACTCTGGCTTGCGCTTCTGCATAACGGATGCCGTGCGTGTAATCGCACACCAGCGGATGCTCGGCTTGATGTGGCGCGATAAACGGGCGGCGACCATCGGGCTGTGTGTTCACATTGCAATGCAAAAACATCGTGCTCGGCTCGTAGCCCACGATGCGGTTGCAAATCATGCCAAAGTAACCTGTTTCAGGGTTGTTAGAAAAATGGGCGCGGTAATCATTAAAACTGGCTTCGCTCAGCGACACCCACACGCCATACTCCAACGTTTCTTCGTGGTCAATAATTGGAATGTCCAGCACCACGCGGATAAAGCGGTCGGTTTGGTCGGGATAGCGGATGATGCAAAAATTATCATCGCACTCGGCTTGGAACTCGGCGCGTTGCGCTGCGGAAAGCTCGGCATACGGGTCGGGCGCAATAAAGCCCAGCGCGGGTAAATCTTCGTGTGTTTCGTGGCAAACGGTGCAAGTGTAGGTTGTTGAATGGTCTGTCATGGTGTTGTCCTTGTGATGATGCCGTTATCCATTTTCAGGCTGCCTTTTGATAATAATAGGCAGCCTGAAAACCATAAGGCAGCCTGAAAGCACCCCAATCACACCAGCAAACTACTCCGCTTCATGCCCTTCCATCACCGCTTTCAACTCCTGATACAACGCGCGAAAACTCTTCGGCGGCTTGTTCAACTCCGCTTCCTTACGCGCATTGCGAATCAGCGTGCGCAGCGTGCCCACATCCGCGTGCGGAAAATCCGACACAAACGCTGTCAGCGCATCATCGCTTGCCAGCAAACGCGTCCGCGCCTGCTCCACCCGCTGCAAAAAAGCATTGTGCGCTTGGTTATCGCCTTTAAGCCGCGCCAAAAAATCGCGGATGGGCGCGGGGTCAATATCGCGCATCAGCCGCCCAATATATTGGCGTTGGCGTTTGAGCGCGCTGTTGGACGTGATTTTTTTGTATTCGCGGATGGCATCCAGCAAATCTTCGGGCAAGGCGAGTTTTTTAATCGTTTCACTGGATAGCTCGGTTAATTCCATGCCCAAATCTTGCAGCGCATCCATTTGTTTTTTCATCTGGGTTTTGCTCACCCATTCTTCTTCGCGTTGGTTTTCCATTTTGTTTGTTAATCCTTGTTTACAAGGGGCGCAATCATAGCAAAAAATCCATGCGGCAGCCTGAAAAACTCTGCTTTTAATCGCCCAAGCCCAACGCCATCCGCGCCGAAAATTTAGCATCCTTAATATTTTTTAACGCCCAAGCAACGCGAAAACCGCTAAAATCCAGCCGTTTTTTGTTCACAAAGACCATTCAATGTTTCAACACACCGCCGATGAACTCAAACAAGCCGCGCAAACCGCGCTTGAACTCGCCCAGCAAAAAGGCGCAACCGCCGCCGAAGTAGATTTAAGCGAATCGCTGGGGCAAAGCGTGCAAGTGCGCTGGCGCGAAATTGAACAAATAGAATATCAACAAGACAAATCGCTGGATATAACCGTGTTCGTGGGGCACAGCAAAGGCCGCGCCAGCACCGCCGATTTATCGCCCCAAGCCCTTGCCAGCACCGTTCAGGCTGCCTGCGACATCGCCCGCTACACCGCCGAAGACCCCTTTGCTGGCATCGCCGATGCCGATTTAATGGCAACCCACATCGCCGATTTAGACCGCTACCACGAATGGAATCTATCCAGCGAAAACGCCATCGCCATCGCCAAAGAATGCGAAGAAGCCGCCCTATCCAGCGACAGCCGCATCAGCAATTCCGAAGGCGCAAGCATCAACACATCCCATTTTCAATTCGTCTATGCCAATTCGCACGGCTTTTGCCAACACCAGCGCGGCACGCGCCACAGCCTATCATGCAGCGTGGTGGCCAGCGATGCCAATGGCATGGAACGTGATTATTGGTACGACATCGCCTGCGACCGCCAAGATTTAGATACCCCCGCCCATATCGGGCGCACCGCCGCCGAACGCGCCACGCGCCGCCTTTCTCCGCAAACCGTTGCCACGGGCAACTATCCTATTTTGTTTGATGCTGCCGTAGCAGGCAGCCTGATTGGGCATATTGTGGGCGGCTTAACAGGTGGCGCACTCTATCGCCAAAGCAGCTTCTTGCAAGACAGTCTTGGCACGCAAATCCTCCCCAGCTTCATCAGTTTACGCGAAGAGCCGCATATTCCCCGCACCCTAGGCAGCACTTATTTTGACAGCGAAGGCGTTGCTACTCATCCGCGTTTTGTGATTGAAAACGGCATCGTGCGTGGCTATTTTTTGGATAGTTACAGTGCGCGCAAGCTCAAGCAAACCAGCACAGGCAACGCTGGCGGCGCACACAATCTCTACCTAACCGCCACCGCCGAGAGCCAAGCGCAAATGCTCAACCAAATGGGCACAGGCTTGCTCATCACCGAATTGATGGGGCAAGGCGTGAATATGCTCACAGGCGATTATTCGCGCGGCGCAGCAGGATTTTGGGTGGAAAATGGCATCATCAGCCACCCCGTTTCAGGCATCACCATTGCCGGCAGCCTGAAAGAAATGTTGCAAAACATCATCGCTACAGGCAACGATTTTCGCCGCAACGCCAGCAGCAAAATCGGCTCAATTCTAATCAGCAACATGACTGTTGCAGGAGCATAACCATGACACGCCAACCACACATTTTCTTCATCGTACTTTCCGCCGCCTTTGTGCCAATCACCGCCGATGCCTGCGCCCGAATGCAGCCCGTTGCCGCGTTTGTGGTGCTCAACGACCAAGACGGCGACCGCGCCCTAAACCTAACCGAATGGCTTGCCGCCAGCACAGGCGACAATTTAATCGCTTCGTTTAAGCTCAACGACCCCGAAGAATTTGCCCTTTACGATATTGACCACAACGGCGTGGTGGAAGCGCGCGAATTGGGCTTTAACTCCGTGCGCTATCGCACCGACCCTTGCGAGCGCATTCAATCATCCAATTTTATGAACCCCAACGCCAAAAGCGTTGCCCTGCATTAACGTCATCCCAAAGGCAGCCTGAAAAGCGCAAACCACATTTCAGGCTGCCTATTCGTGTGTAAATATCTCTATTAACTCTATTAAGCAGCAGCCTGAAAACGAGTTTCAGCGAAGCTAAAAACAAGCTCCCCCCATTTTCAGGCTGCCTTATCCATCCCAACAAGGAAACCCATCATGACCGATTATCTCATCGCCCATAACCACGATAAGCAACCCGTTTTCCTGCATTCCAAACTTGCCAACCGCCACGGCTTAATCGCAGGCGCAACAGGCACAGGCAAAACCGTAACCCTGCGCAAGCTCGCCGAAGCGTTCAGCCAAGACGGCGTGCCCGTGTTTATGGCGGATGTGAAAGGCGATTTGTCGGGCATTTGCCGCGCGGGCAAAAACGAAGGCAAGGTTGCCGAGCGCATGGCGCAATACGATTTGCCCGATGATTATCTGCAAGCGTTTCCCGTGCGCTTTTGGGATGTGTACGGCGAAACAGGCATCCCCGTGCGCGTGAGCATTTCTGCGATGGGCGCGATGCTGCTGGCGCGGCTGATGAACCTAAACGACACGCAAGAAGGCGTGCTCAATTTGGTGTTCAAAGTGGCGGACGACAAAGGCTGGCATCTGATTGACCTCAAAGACCTGCGCGGCGTGCTGCAATACGTTTCCGAACACGCCGCCGAGTTTCGCAACACCTATGGCAACGTTTCCGCCGCCAGCATCGGTGCCATCCAACGCCAGCTTTTGCAACTGGAAAGCGAAGGTGCAGACCAATTTTTTGGCGAACCCGAGCTCAACCTGCAAGACTGGCTGCAAACAGAAAACGGACAAGGCATCATCAACATTCTGAACGCCGAAAAACTGATGCGCTCGCCGCGTTTATACAGCGCGTTTATGCTGTGGTTTCTTGCCGAATTGTTTGAAACGCTGCCCGAAGTGGGCGATCCCGAAAAGCCCAAATTTGTGCTGTTTTTTGACGAAGCGCATCTGATTTTTGACAACGCCAGCAAGGTTTTGATTGAGCAAGTGGAACAATGCGTGCGCCTGATTCGCTCCAAAGGCGTGGGCGTGTATTTTGTAACGCAAAACCCGCTGGATTTGCCCGACACCGTGTTGGGGCAACTGGGCAACCGCGTGCAACACGCCCTGCGCGCCTTTACCCCGCGCGACCAAAAAGCGGTGAAATCCGCCGCCGATACTTTCCGCAGCAATCCGCAATTGAACGTTGCCACCGCCATCACCGAGCTTGCCGTGGGCGAAGCGCTGGTGTCTTGTTTGGATGAAAAAGGGCAGCCTGAAATCGTGCAACGCGCATTTATCATGCCGCCGCAATCGCAGCTTGCGCCCCTGCCCGAAGCCGAGCGCAACGCCGCATTCCAAGCCGACAGCTTGTATCCTGTTTACAAAGATTTGGTGGACAATTTCTCTGCCTACGAAGCCTTGCAACAACTGGCAGGCGAGCAAGCGCAAGCCGCCGAGAGCGCAAAAAAATCAGAAGACGGCTTGCTGGGCGGCTTTTTGGGTGGACTGTTTGGCAGCCGCAAAAAAGCGGGCAAAGGCTTGGGCTACGACTTGGCGGACAGCGTGGGCAGCCAAATCAACAAGCAAGTAACCAAAGCCATCAGCCGCAGCATCATGGGCGTGATTAAAAATATGCTGAAATAATCGCCCTGTTTTCTGCGACTTGCCGCTTGCTTCGCTTACTTTTCTGGATGGCTATCAGGTATAATCGCCATCCTTTCAGGCAGCCTGAAAGAAGTGTTTTTCAGGCTGCCTGAAATGTTTATTTTGATGATGAATCAAGCCGCGCGATGATGAACATCGCCCCAATGCGGCAGCCTGAAAACCCATTTGCTTGATGCTGCCCGCTTAATAAAAGGCAGCCTGAAAACTCACTCCAACACACCCATGATTTCCAAACTTCTCAAATCCAAAAAATCCAACGCCGCGCAGTCTAAAAAATCCGCCAAAAAAAGCGCGAGCAGCCGCGCCCCGCAAGCCAAAAAAACCACCGCCAAACCGCTCAACCCCAAAGTCAAAACCAAAATGACCGCCGATGCAACGCGCAAGCAGCCCAAAACCGTGCTGTCGGTGCAAAACGGCGGCAGCGTAGCCGAGCGCGATAGCAATCTAACGAGCGATACGCTGTGGCTATTTGGTGTGGTGGCAACGCTGTATCTGGCGATCGCCCTGCTCACGTTTCACATGAGCGATCCTTCGTGGTCGCGCAGCGTGCCGCATTTGGGCATGGTGAAAAATTTTGCGGGCTTGCTTGGCGCGTATCTGGCGGATATTGCTTATTATTTATTCGGCTTTTCCGCTTGGTGGGGCATTATTGCCGCGAGCGTGGCGCTGTATCGTACCTTTCGTCCGCTGGTGGATGCGGGTATGCCGCCCTACAAAAAAATCAACGCGGGCATCGGCTTAGGCATGATGATGATTGCCAGCCCCGTGCTGGAAGCGTTTGCCTTTAACGCGCATTTGGACAAATCGCTGCCCTTTGGCGCGGGCGGCTTGGTGGGCTCGCTCACCGCGGCGGGCATGAACCACATGCTCGGGCGCGTGGGCGGCACGTTTGTGTTGATTGTGCTGGTGTTGCTGTCGCTGTCGTTTATCGTGCAGATTTCGTGGCTGGATTTTATGGAAAAGCTGGGCGTGCAGTTGGAACGCTTTTTCCGCGCTGTGTTCAGCCAAAAAGACCGCTTGATGCAGCCTGAAATCATCGCCGAAACCAAATTGCAGCCGCGCGTGTTGGCAGAAGTGGAAAACATCATCGCCGAGCCTGTGGCGCAACAAGTAAGCAGCACCAGCAATCGCAAAAATAAAAAAATGGCGGTTACCATTGCCAACCCTGCCCAGCAATCCAACCGCCGTGCGGTTGCCGATGCCCCTACAAGGCAGCCTGAAAACGGCATCTATCGCCTGCCCGAATTAGGCAGCCTGAAAATCCCCGAAAACCAAAATGTGATACTCGCCAGCGAAGAGCAGCTTCGCCAAACAGGCAAGCGCATTGAAGCCAAGCTCGCCGAATTTGGCATTGAAGTGGAAGTGGTTTCCGCCACCGCAGGGCCAGTCATCACGCGCTATGAAATCATCCCGGCCAAGGGCGTGAAAGGCAGCCAAATTGTGAACTTGGCAAAAGATTTGGCGCGCTCGCTGGCGGTGCAATCGGTGCGCGTGGTGGAAACCATTGCGGGCAAAAACACGATGGGCATTGAGCTGCCCAATGAGCATCGCCAAGAAGTGCTGCTGCACGAGATTTTCACCGCCGATGTGTTTGCCGAAGCCAAATCCAAATTATCCGTGGCGTTGGGCAAGGATATTGCAGGCGATGTGGTGGTGGGCGATTTGGCGAAAATGCCGCATTTGCTGGTGGGCGGGATGACAGGCTCGGGCAAATCGGTGGGCGTGAACGCGATGATTATGTCCATGCTGTTTAAAGCCACGCCCGATGAAGTGCGCTTTATTATGATTGACCCGAAAATGCTGGAATTAAGCATTTATGACGGCATTCCGCATTTGCTCTGCCCCGTGGTAACCGATATGCGCGAAGCGGGCAACGCGCTTAATTGGTGCGTTGCCGAGATGGAAAAACGCTATCGCTTGCTTGCCTATGTTGGTGTGCGCAATTTGGCGAGCTACAACGAGAAAATTCAGGCTGCCCAAGCGGCGGAAAAACCGCTGTTTAACCCGTTTAGCCTGAACCCAGATGAACCCGAGCCGCTGGAAAAACTACCGCAGATTGTGGTGGTGATTGACGAACTGGCGGATTTGATGATGACCGAGAAAAAAGCAGTGGAAACGCAAATCGCCCGCTTGGCGCAAAAAGCCCGCGCCGCTGGCATCCATATGATTATCGCCACGCAACGCCCCAGCGTGGATGTGATTACAGGCTTAATCAAAGCCAACGTGCCCACGCGCATGGCGTTTACCGTGCAAAGCCGCATTGACAGCCGCACCATCCTAGACCAAATGGGCGCGGAAGATTTGCTCAAATACGGCGATTTGCTGTTCTTGCAACCGGGCAACGCCGAGCCAACCCGCTTGCAAGGCGCGTTTGTGAGCGACGATGAAGTGCATCGCGTGGTGGACTTTATCAAGCAGCAAGCCGAGCCTAATTATGTGGACGGCATCTTAACGGGCGAAGCCACCGAAGCCACCAACCAATTTATCCACCCCGAAGCCAGCAGCAACCACGGCGATGATTTGTTTGACCAAGCCGTGCAGTTTGTGGTGAGCACGCGCAAAACGTCTATTTCATCGCTGCAACGCCAGCTGCGCATCGGCTACAACCGCGCCGCCAATTTGATGCAAGCCTTGGAAGACGAAGGCATTGTTTCGCCCGCAGGCGCGGATGGCAAACGCAGCATTTTGTCGCGCACCGAGTAAATAATTTTTCAGGCTGCCTTTGGCATAACAACCATCCAGCAAAGGCAGCCTGAAAATGGATTGATGCGCTTGAGCAAAAGCAAACGCCAACACAACACGCCTTTTATCCGTTTTCAGGCTGCCTTATTCTGCAAAAGCAAAACACCCCATCATCTAATAATCAACAAGGAAACGCCATGTCTAAAATCCTACTCTCCGCCCTGTTGCTTGCGCTGCCCATTGCCAGCTTCGCCGCGCCCAAAGGCAAATCCACCGCCATGCCCAAAGCCAGCGATTTTATCGGCAACTGGCAATGCCGCGCCCAAATGGGCGATGAAGTGCAAGACGACAGCACCATACAATTTAAGCCCAACGCGCGTTACACCAGCCAAGAAACGCTTATTTTCCGCATAGATGCGCCCAGCGAAAAAGGCTCATCCCAACCCAGCAAAAACGACAAAATCAACTATCAATACAAGCTAACCGCAAACGGCAAATGGAGTGTGCGCGGCAATATTCTCACTTTCCATGACCAAAAAATCACCAAGCTACACAAACATCCCCCCGCTGCGCCTGAGTTGTCCCCCGCGCCCGATTCGCCCGAAACCGCGATGGACAAACAGCTCGTTAGCATTCTGCAAAACAGAACCAGCGAATCCTATCGCATACTCACCTTCACCCCCGATTTGTTTACGCTCACCAACGCCACCAATCCCCCGCTAATGGGCATGGCATGCCAACGCATCAAAAAATAACACAGGCTGCTTTTGTTTACAGCAAAGGCAGCCTGAAAGCGAACACACATTAACCACGAAACACTCCACCACAACACTATGCCCACCGCCGCCCAAATCAACGCCCTACTCCCGCAAACCCAATGCCGCGAATGCGGCTTTTCAGGCTGCCTGCCCTACGCCCAAGCCATCAGCGAAAACCAAGCCCCCATCAACCTATGCGCCCCAGGTGGCACCATTGTTATCCACGATCTCGCCGAGCTTCTAGGGCAGCCTGAAATTCCCCCCGCCCAAACCCAAGCCCCTGCGCTGGCATGGATAGACGAAGCCATCTGCATCGGCTGCACCGCCTGCATCCGCGCCTGTCCTGTTGATGCGATTATGGGCGCGTCCAAGCAAATGCACACCGTGTTGGCAGACGAATGCACAGGCTGCGGCTTATGCGTCGCCCCCTGCCCCGTGGACTGCATCTATATGCAACCCACCGCCGCCAAACACCTGCCGCAAACGCGCGTATTAACCCGCGAGCCGCAAGCCGCCGAGCGTTTTCAGGCTGCTCAACACGCCCAAGCGCGCTACGAAAACCAAATTGCCCGCAAACAACGCATAGAAGCCGAGCGCAAACAAAAAGCCGCCGCCTACCAAGCCAAGCTCAGCCCCAACCCAACGCAGCCTGAAAAAGCCCCCCGCTTCAACCCCGCCGACCTAATCGCCCAAGCCATGCAACGCGCCCAAACCCAAAGCAGCGAACGCATCGTGCCCAGCAACCACAGCGATTTTCGCCAAACCCAAATCCGCGAAGCGCAACAACGCGCCACCTACCGCCGCTACCAACGCGACGCCCAATACGGCACGCCCAAAGAAAAAGAAATTGCGATTGAATGGCTGCGGCAATATAAATTGGAACAAGAAGCCCGCGAAGCGGCGAAGCAGCAATAGGCAGCCTGAAAATCAGACTGCAAACCTTCGGCAAAATTTGCCACAAAGCCCAATCTTATTTTCAGGCTGCCTTTAACCAACACTTACCACAAAGCGTAAACATCGTTTTCAGGCTGCCACAATCGTCTGATTCAGCCTGAAAACAGTTAATCTTGCAACCACCGCTTGCCACAATACACAAACATCATTTTCAGGCTGCCTACCATCATTGCCTATAATAGCCAGCCTGAACACCCAATTACGAATCCCCCACTTAGGAATCCCACCCATGTCCAAACCCAAAAGCGGTCTCGGCAGAGGCCTAGACTCTCTCATCTCCCTATCCAACAACCTGCCCCAAGCCGAGCAAGACAACAACCTGCTCACCCATATCCCCATCGCTCAAATCCGCCCCAGCCGCTATCAAGCGCGCACCCAGTTTGACGACGATAGCCTGCAAGAACTCGCCGACAGCATCAAAGCCCAAGGCATCATTCAGCCCATTACCGTGCGCGAATACGGGCTGGACAACTACGAACTCATCGCAGGCGAACGCCGCCTACGCGCCGCCCAGCTCGCAGGATTAACCGAAGTGCCCGTCGTGATCAAACACATCAACGACAAAACCGCCATGGCAATGGGTTTAATTGAAAACATCCAGCGCGAAAACCTGAATCCCATAGAAGAAGCCCAAGGCTTGCGCCGCCTAATCGACGAATTTGAACTCACCCACGAAGCCATCGCACAAGCCATCGGGCGCAGCCGCAGCACCATCACCAACAGCCTGCGCCTGCTCAAACTGCCCGATCCCATCCAAGACATGATGGCGCAACACCACCTAGAAATGGGACACGCCCGCGCCCTCATCAATCTGCCCGTGCAACAGCAGCTAGAACTGGCGCACAAAGCCGTAAAACACGCATGGTCGGTGCGCGAAATGGAACGCCGCAGCCAAGAAATCCTCAAAGACAAACCCACCCCCGCCCAGCCCCATCCCGATATTCAACACATCGCCGAGCAGCTCACCGAAAAACTCGGTGTGTTGGTAGAAATCAAAACCCGCAATCAAAAATCAGGGCAAATCATCCTAAAATTCAACAGCCCCGAGCAATTTGAGCAACTGCTGGAACACCTATAAAATCCGCCCATTTTCTCCACCATCCCCGCAAAGGAATTACCATGAAAATTCTCGTAACAGGCGGCGCAGGCTTTATCGGCTCAGCCGTAGTGCGCCACATCATCAACCACACCCAAGACAGCGTGATTAACCTAGACAAGCTCACCTACGCAGGCAATCTAGACAGCATCGCCAGCGTTGCCGACAACGAGCGCTATGCCTTCGTGCAAGCCGATATTTGCGACCGCGCCGCGCTGGATAAAATCTTCACCGAGCATCAGCCCGATGCCATCATGCACCTTGCCGCTGAAAGCCATGTGGACCGCAGCATTGACAGCGCAGGCGAATTCATCCACACCAATATCGTTGGCACCTTCACCCTGCTAGAAGCCGCCCGCGCCTATTACCAAACGCTGCCTGAAAACCGCAAAGCGCAATTCCGCTTTCACCACATCTCCACCGATGAAGTCTATGGCGATTTGCACGGCACAGACGATTTGTTTACCGAAACCACGCCCTATGCCCCATCCAGCCCCTATTCCGCCAGCAAAGCCAGCAGCGACCACCTTGTGCGCGCATGGCGTCGCACCTACGGCTTGCCCACCATCGTAACCAACTGCTCCAACAACTACGGCTGCTACCACTTCCCCGAAAAACTCATCCCGCACATGATTCTCAACGCGCTGGATGGCAAGCCGCTGCCCGTGTATGGCGATGGCAAGCAAATCCGCGACTGGCTGTATGTGGAAGACCACGCCCGCGCGCTGTATTTGGTGGTAACGCAAGGCAAAATCGGCGAAACCTACAACATCGGCGGTTTCAACGAAAAACAAAACATCCAAGTCGTGCGCACCATCTGCGAACTTTTGGAAGAACTCGCGCCCAACAAACCGCAAGGCGTTGCCCATTATGCCGACCTAATCACCCACGTTACCGACCGCGCAGGACACGACGTACGCTACGCTATTGACGCCAGCAAAATCCAGCGCGAGCTAGGCTGGACACCGCAAGAAACCTTTGAAAGCGGCATCCGCAAAACCGTGCAATGGTATTTAGACAACCCAAGCTGGTGGCAACGCGTGCTAGACGGCAGCTACAAGCTAGAACGCCTTGGCAAAGCCGAATAACGCCGCTATCGGCTGTTTACCCGTTTTCAGGCTGCCTATGCTGTTGAACCCATAGGCAGCCTGAAAACGTGCAGCGCACCATAAACACCCCAACCCTGCGGCAGCCTGAAAACCAGTTTTGCCGCCCCTTAACGCCATTTTCACAAGAGCCCAATATGACCGACACCCCACACAATCCCCCTCACCGCAGCATCAAATCCTACGTCCTACGCCAAGGACACATGACCGCCGCCCAACAAAAAGCCATAGACGACAACTGGGCAACCATCGGCATCGATTTTCAGGCTGCCCCGCTGGATTTAACCGCCGCCTTTGGGCGCGCCAACCCCAAAGTGCTAGAAATCGGCTTTGGCATGGGCGTTGCCACCGCCCAAATCGCCCAAAGGCTGCCTGAAACCGACTTTCTCGCCATAGACGTACACGGGCCAGGCGTGGGCAACCTATGCAAACTCATCGCCGAGCAACGCCTCAGCAACATCCGCGTGATGCGCCACGATGCCGTAGAAGTGGTAGAAAAAATGTTGCCCGACAACAGCCTAGACGGCATCCACATCTTCTTCCCCGACCCATGGCACAAAAAACGCCACAACAAACGCCGTCTTATCCAAGCCCCATTTGTCGCCAAACTGCTGCCCAAACTCAAAAGCAACGGCTACATCCACCTAGCCACCGACTGGGAAGAATACGCCCAGCAAATGCTCGCCGTGCTGCAAAGTTTCCCCGAACAGCTCACCAACACCGCCACCGACTTCGCCCCCACCCCCAGCTACCGCCCCGAAACCAAATTTGAAGCACGCGGCAAACGCCTAGGGCATGGCGTGTGGGATTTGGTATTTCGCAAAAAATAAGGCGCAACGATGGCAGCCTGAAAGCCAAAAATGTTTGATTTTAAACTCACCATCCATTCGGCAAACTTGCCCAACGATTGCTCCGAAGTCGCCTTGTCCAAACAACTGGCAGAAAACTTGGCTTTTTATGATGATTACTCGCCCGATGATGCATACACCAACTTCAATTGCGCGGCAACCCTAATCATCGACCAAGTCTGCCAAGCCCGCTACCTGAACCTGCAAATCAACGGTTTGGGCATGGCATGGCACGAATATTCACGCCATTGGGACAACATCTTTCCCGAGATATTATTTGCCATCTCCGACATCCAAAACCGCCGTTCCGCCCAACTGCATTTTTATGACGCGGGCAGAAAACTGGTGTTCACCCCATCAAACAACGGCTTTTATCGTATAAAAATTGACAGCCGCGATGCAAACCCTGTTGCAGAAACCATCACAACCGATGCCCTGCAAAGCAAGTTAACACAAGCTGCGGCTGCATTTCTCCGCTTTGCCCAAATGGCTTATCCCAATATTTTCAGACAATATTTGCTGCCCTACTTGCAAGAATTCGGCTGGGAATATCTGCTCCATCTCCAAACAAAATAAGCAGCCTGAAAACCCATTTGCTGGGTTTTAGGCTGCTTTTATTTTATTGGACACTAGCGTTTAGGCTGAGACCTTTGCAAAATTCCCCTAAATTCCCACCAAGACATTTAGGGGATTTTCCATGACCACCTTCTTCCA